>JBIKYP010000031.1:0-25166 GCA_044355195.1 Crocinitomicaceae bacterium
TGCTCTCTAGTGGAATAAAGACTGGAGTATTTCCCATCTAGTGATAATTTTGTTGCCGGAATTTTTGACTTTTCCTTAAACAAATGTAAGTCAGTGCTTTGGGATAGAAATAGTTTACTTAACATGTAACAATGTTAATCTTAGTTGAATATAGGATTAAAGATTTCTTAACCTATTCGAAGTTTTTCATAACTTAAGAATAATCTGTACTTAACTGGAAAGTTACTCACCCTTCCTAAAATTGCACAGCGAACAAATGAATTTTGATGACTTCTAAAATATTGGCGTTTCTTCTACTTGTTTTCTTATCTGTTAAGGTTAAGTGTCAAATAATAGAACAAGGTTTAGAAGGTATTATTGTTGAGAAATACTATGTCTCAGGTAAAAATGATCTTGCTGCTAACGACTATGCCGGAAAACTTAGAAAAAATGCGACTACCTACCGTATTTTCGTTGATCTTTTACCCCAGTACCGCTTTCAGGCCGCGTATGGTTCTAAGGAACACCCTCTTTACTTTAAAACAAGCACCTCATTTTTTAATAATACGGACAAGGGTGGGGTGGCGGCCAGTTTAATTCCTATGAGAAATTTAGGGAAAAACACAGTCATGCTCGATTCATGGTTGTCCGTCGGGACTTCCGGTGAGTTGACTCTTGGAATACCCAAAAATGACGATGATACTTCAAAATTGATAGAATTTCAAAGTGGATTTTTGAATAACAAGTCGAAATGTGTAACCTTCTCCCCTCGAGAAAAGGATGGGTTGAAATATACGTTGGACATGCCACTTCATACCCTTTTCGGATTAGATTCCGTCATACAAACATTTGGCTACAAAGGAGGGAATGAGTTTTATGTCGATAATGGTGCCTGGGCATGCATGGGTAAAGGTAGTATGGGCGTCGACTCCCTTTCTCACAACAGAGTGCTTATCGCCCAATTAACCACTGACGGAACGCTTGAATTTGAACTGAATTTACAAATTTTGACTCCTGAAGGTAAAGTACAGCGCTTCGTAGCTCGAAATCCACAGGGACAAGAGTTTATAAGCGAATCGCTCGTACGAACGAGAAAATCATCAATTAACAAGAAAACTAAATAAACGTAATATGAAAAAACCACTACTTACATTAGGACTTTTATCAACCTTAAGTTTAAACGCTCAAAAAGGACTTGAAGGTATCGTAGTTGAAAAATACTATGTTTCTAATACTGCAGACTCGTTGGATGCCGATGAAAATAGCGCTGTTAGTCCTCTTCGCGTCGGCTCTGTAACTTATCGCGTTTTTGCAAACTTGCTTCCCGAGTACAAGGTCATTCAAATGTATGGGGATCCCAATCACATTTTTAAAGTTGAAACTACGACCTCATTCTACAACGATCCTAATTTTGGGGTTTCCTATTACAACGGTACCAGTATTAATAATACGAAAAAGAATACTCAGTTAATTGATTCTTACTTTACCATTGGTGGAGTTGCCTCAGGTATGATGGGAGTTCCTAAATCTGAGGATATGGATGGATCAATCGGAAATAATCAGGGTATTCTTTCAAATAACGATCCTTCTGCTGGAATACCCATTACCGGTTCAGGTGCTCAAGATGGATTGATGCCTGGTTCTCCTATAGCTTTGAACACATTGGGTTTAACGAATGAACTTAACATTTTCGATCAAACAGTGGGTTCAACTTTTTCTACTAATGGAGCCACAATAGTTGCTCTGGGTGGTGTTCAGGGTGTCACGTCTTCAAATTCTGTGTTGTTGGGTCAGTTTACAACGGATGGAGTTTTCAGTTTTCAACTGAACATTCAACTTGGTACACCTGTAGCGGGGGGTAGTGAAAAATACGTAGCTTCTAATCCAGTAGGAGACGAACTTCAAGAACCGTCTTTAATTTATTCGTCTAAACCATCTTCTGTAGGGCTAGTTGATCATTTATCAAACAAGAACATGGATGTTTTATTATTCCCTAACCCAACAAGTGAAAAAATCAATTTCCAAATTTTAAATATTCAGGATGCTAGTCAGCTGGATAAACTTGAAATCGTCAATCTGAATGGTCAAACTTTAATGGAGCAAACATTAAATGCTACGAATGGTAATGTAATTGGCTCAATCGATTTATCAGATTTTAATAAAGGTTTATATATGGTGCGTTTACATGTTGGAAATCAGGTGATAAACCGACAAATTGTGCGAAACTGATTTCTTTGAACATTTAGGAAGCTTATGAAAACTGCTCTAATCGTATTGATAATTCTTGTTACTGGAACAGCTTATTCGCAGGGTATCCTAAGGGGAAAGGTGACAGATGAAAATGGTGAAACGATCATCGGAGCAAGACTTTCACTAAAAGAGGATCCTTCAACTGGTACAAAAACAGACCTCGATGGTAATTATACGCTCAATATAAAATCCGCTGACTCAAAAACGCTTGTTGTTTCGTTCGTTGGAATGGACACGATCTCTCAAAAGATTCAGCTGAAGGGAGATGAAGTGTTGGTAAAGGATTTTTCGATGGTGGCCTACAAGGTACGAGACATAAAAGAGGTGAAAGTTGTCGTTAAACAGGTGCGTGCTAACGATTACTACATGGAGAAAATGAAACTCAATTCTGCGACAACCATCGATTACATTTCTTCCGAAACAATGAAGAAAACAGGAGACGCCAATGTGACCAATGCCATTTCTCGGGTTTCAGGTGTTTCTACTAGTGGAGGTTTGATAACCGTAAGAGGTATTGGTGACAGATACGTGAAAACTACGCTCAATGGTTCAAGAATACCAACGCTTGACCCACTAACTAATAACATAAAATTAGATATTTTTCCGACAAGTTTAGTGGATAATCTAGTAATTACTAAAACAGCGAGTCCTGACCTTCCAGGTGATTGGACAGGAGCCTACATCTCTGTTGAGACCAAAGATTATCCCGAAAAGTTAATGGTCAATGTAGAGTCGCAATTCGGTTACAATGTGCAAAGTACCTTCAGGGATTACGTAACATCTGAACGAAGCAATACTGATTGGCTAGGATTTGATGGTGGATTGCGTTCGCGTACAGACGCACAGTCCGTCATCTCAGCTCCGGTACTTCAACCAACAAACTATCAGGAAATGGTCGCACTGGGCCTGGGTAATTTTTACACTAACTTGGGTGTGACAGGTTGGGCCGACGGTAGCCCTCAAGAGGATACCTATCTTCGTTTAGGGTTGGTTGAGCTAGGTGTCTTGAATCCTTCGCAAATGAATGACCAAGCAGCGTATCAAAAAGCCTTGAACTACTATAATGAACAACTCGCACCAAAGGCTTTTGGTATGATTAATCCCGAAGGGAAAGATTTTAATAACGGTTTTACAAATAATTGGAGCACACGTTACAGAAAAGCTCCTATAAACTTCACTCAAAATTTTAGCATTGGTGATCAAGTAAAGTTATTCGGTAAGCCCTTGGGATACATTTTTGGGTTCCGATATGGAAGCACGATTCGCTATGATGCAAATGGGATCTCTCAAAGACTTTTACCTGAGGAAGAAGACTTTGATGTAGAATTTATTGATGATGCACGTATCAGCCGTGAGACGAACTCGTGGAGTATGTTGGCCAATCTAGCTTATAAGATTAATGACTTCAATAAGGTTTCTTTTTTGGTGATGCCAAATTACATTGGCACAAATGATGTAGCTGATTTTTCCACCCAATGGGACACGAATGATTTTCAAGATTATTTTGTTCGTAAAAATATCTTTTATGAACAGCGTAAACAGCTGATTTACCAGTTGGCGTCTCAACATCTTTTACCAAAAACCAATATCAAAATAGAATCAAATGTATCTTATACAAGAGGCAGTAGTGTAGCTCCTGATTTTAAACTTACCCAATATGCTGCCACAAGGATTGGTAATTCTATAGAGGGTTACCAGTTTTCACCAAATGCTGGAGATGGTATCCGTCGGTATTACAGATATCTTCGAGAGAATTTGCTGGACTCTCGTCTTTCCGTTGAGGTGCCATTGATCAAGCCCGAGAAGAAGCTCACTCGAAAACTGAAGTTTGGAACGGCATACCAATCCATGGTTAGAAATACAAAGCAAGATGAGTATTTTTTATTCCAGGGAAATAATGCTGCATTTAAAGGCTTACAAAATGATGATATAGACGCATACTTAAGTCCCGATAAATTTATGATTTCAAACGGTCAGATTGATTTCTATTATCGGGATCAGATATGGGACTGGAATAGAACAGTCGGCAATAGCAGTATAGTGACAGGCTATGGTTTAATAGACTTTGAACTTGTGCGGAATTTCCGTTTTAACGGCGGTCTAAGGGTTGAAAAAGCAGATTTATTATCAGATATTTATATCTACGATCTTTTGGGTTACGGGAAAAATGATGGACGGAGGGTTAATATTCCTGGCTACCCTTTAATTAATCCCGGTATTATTGACGAGCTTAACTTATTACCTTCTGGAAGCGTTATTCTTAAGATAGGTAATCAAGAACGTGCAACAACCAACCTGAGGTTCAATTTCAGTCAAACTGTCGCCCGACCAAACATAAGGGAGATGAGCGCCTCAGCGGTATATGATAATGAATTCCGAACACTAATCTATGGAAACCCCAACCTTAAGGTGACCCAGGTGAATAACTTTGATTTTCGTGTAGAATCCTTTTTCCGCAACAACGATAATATTTCCTTCAGTTTATTTTACAAGGATTTTACAAATCATATTGAAATGGGCTTTGGTAGTTCTGGTATAACTTGGGATAACAATGAAAATTCGTTTGTCGCTGGAATCGAATTAGAGGGTAAAAAACAGTTCGGTAAATTCCTTGAGTTTCGAAGTAACTTAACTTTTGTGAATTCCTACTCCCAATATGTTCGGAAAGATTTTATCCTCTTGCCTGGTAATCAAATTGAATATATCCCTATTGATACTGTTCAACGTACCATGTTTGGTCAGGCTCCGTATATTATCAATGGTATGCTAACGTATAAATCGGATACGCTTGGTTTAACTGCAACCTTAAGTTATAACGTCCAAGGACCTCGTTTAGTGATTACGGGCATCTTGAAGGGTCGACCAGATGTTTACGAAATGCCCCGACATGCCCTTGATTTCAAAGTGACCAAAACACTTGGAAAGCATTTCTCTTCGAGTTTAACGGTTCGTGACATATTGAATGCCCCTGTGCTTCGGTCATATAAACTGAATGATAATACCTTCGCAGATTTTGATCGTTTCAGGTATGGGGCGCTTATCACCGTGGGTATTGCTTATAAACTTTAAAATTTATTTTTCAAATGAACAAATATATTTCATTCCTATTTTTGGTCCTTTTGATGTCGCCAGTTAGTTGCGTATTTTCCCAACTCGAAAGGGTTTTTATTGAAAAATATTACGTCAGCGACGCCAATGATGCAACCGATCTTACAGGTGGCGTCTTGCCGGTAGGAAGCACAACCTACCGCATATATGTCGACATGGAGCCCGGATTTACAATAAAAAAAATATTTGGAGACCAGGTTCATCCGTTTATTATTAAAAGTACAGAACCGTTCTTTAATCACTTCTCCGATGGACAGTCTTTCGCCAAGGATTTTGTGAAGGCAAGATATACCGAAGGTACGGTATCTTTAGATTCCTGGCTTACACTCGGTCAAACTACCAAAACACAGGGAAGTAAAACCTATTTCGGCGTTCCTAAAAATATCGATAAGGATGGTTCATTCATTGGAGGGTCAAATAACGATGGTGGCAGTGCTTCCTTTCCTGGCGGTTTGTTGGCTAATTCCGATCCGTCATGCGGAAGACCAGTCACATCTAGCGACGGGATGGACACCATGTTGACCGTCCCCTCTAATTGGTTTTCAGTTGGAGTACGTGATTTTACTAATGGTGCTGATAGTACTATTTTTGGCTCAATCGTTCAAGGTAAGGAGTTCAACAGCCGACAGTTTGAACTTAGAAACTCAGGAACAGTTGGAAAGAACAGGGACAGCAATCAAGTGTTAATTGCACAGTTGACCACTTTGGGGGAACTTTCCTTTAAACTTAACTTGGAGATCGAAGGTATGGTAGGTGGGGTGTTGCAAACTTTTCGGTATGTAGGAACAGACAGTGTACTTCTTCCTGGAGAAACATATCATCCCTTCCTTATTTTTCCTCTTGAATGTGGTTGCAACAATCCGGAGTATCTAGAATTTAGCCCAAAGGTTGCATGTCTGGAAAAAGGGTCCTGTAAAACGCCTTTGGTTTATGGTTGTATGGATGCCATGGCGTGTAACTTCGATGCAAATGCCAACTTTAATGTGCAGGGTTTATGCTGTTATCCCGGACTTTGTAACGGTCGCGATATTGCTCAGGTATGTCCTTCGCTATTAGGAGAATCATTTGATTTAGAGGTTTATCCGAATCCAAGTTCCGGAGATTTCATGTTGAATATCTACTCCGGAATGGAGGATGAAGCAATAATCTACGAGGTGTATAACGCCTATGGTATTAAGATACTTAGAAGAGATCTTCCACCGGCTTCCAAAATTATTGGAGAAAAGATTGATTTTTCTTCTCAGGAAAATGGACTTTACTACTTAAAGGCTACCATTGGGGATAAAGTAGAAACATTAATCCTAGTTAAATCGAATTGATATGAGGCTTTCAATTTTCTATTTCGCATTAGTCCTTCTTTTCGGTGTTGTATCTTGCCAGAAGGAAGAGAAAGAAAAACCTCTAGAAACGGGCATGGTGTCCGATGCGGAGGGAAATTCCTATAAAACGGTACTCATTGGTGGTAAATGGTGGATGGCAGAAAATTTGAAGTCATCGAAATTGAACGATGGCACTGCATTAACATATATTCCTTTATCTAAACCGGACTCCGTTTGGTCAAATTCAATGGAACCTAGTTATACGTATCTGAATGATTCTATCTATGGATGCCTTTACAATCAAGCTGCGGTTCAAAGTCTCAAGAAATTGGCGCCTGCCGGATGGCATGTTGCAACTGATGAAGACTGGAAATCACTGGAACGCTTTGCGGGTATGGCAGGTGAGGAGGTAGAGAACTTGGCATGGAGAGGATCGAATGAGGCTGAATTGCTTTTGCCTGCTTACTCTGAAGGTTGGCCTACTTCGAGTGTTCCTTTTGGAAATGATAAATTCCAAATGAAAATTCTTCCCGCTGGTTGTATATTGTTTAATGGAATATCATCCATCGAGGGCATGACAGCATTCTTTTGGACAGCAACGTTAAAGGGTTCAGAGGCTTGGTATCGCTATTTTGACTCCAAGAAGAAATCCATATTTCGTCATTATACACACACGCAATACGGAATGAGTATTCGTTGTGTTAAAGATTGATTATGCGAAACCGAAGTGGTTACATTTGCTTGAAACATTTTGTAATAACTTGATTTAAATTAAATAATAAATATTTATCAGATGAAAATATTCATTTTTCTGCTTCTGTTTATTCTCTTGAAGGTGCCGACCAAGGCCCAAGGGGATACGCATCAATCCTTAGAATTTTTGGTATCACCTGCTCTGAATTACCGATTGTTTAGTTCGCGAAATAGTGATATGAATTGGTTAAAGGATCAGCAAGATAGTTTGCAGCGTTTCGCTTCTGGTTATGGATTTCAGTTAAATTATGAGTTTGAAATTGGAAAAAGTAGGTCGTTCTTCATGGGATTAGCTCACAGTAAGCAGGGTTATCAGTATAAATATCAAGCAATTAGTGGTTTTCAAACTTTTTCTTTGAATTACCATTATGTTCAATTGTCGCTGGGTTCCAATTTGTATTTCCGAATGAACGAATTTTGTCAGATAGTTGTTCAACCTTCTCTTTTGCCTTCCGCTTTGTTAGCCAGTGAATCTGTATATCAGCAGGTGGATACGTATTATAAAGAGCGCTCATCTATTTACCCATCATCTTCTAAACTATCGCTGAATGGTCAGTTAGCCGTTGGTGTTCTCATAAGAATTGACGAACGTTGGAAATTTAGAAGTCATCTTTTCTATCAACAGCAATTGACACCTCTAACGAAAGGTGACCTGTCCTGTCGCCTTTTTTCTTTAGGACTTCAGTTTGGTTTGTCCAGATCGCTGTAAGTCTTAATATGAATTTAACAAGTTAATATTCGCTTAAATTCAATGTCATTCATTTTTAGTAAAAGTTTAGCGCATTAATAATTTGGTGCTAACATGCATGAAGTGCGTCTCTCATAAATTTGCTCCGTAAACTTTAAATTATTTTAAATGAAAACAAAAATGACGATGAAAAGTCTACTAACGCTGGCTTCAATGACTGCGTTGGGTACAAGTGCATCTTTTGCACAACAAAATCTGGGAGCAGCCTGTGGTTGCCCATCTACAACTTCAAGAACTACACAGACTATTCAAAGTCTGGCGCAGGCTCAGGGGAAGTGGACCGCGCTTTCTTCTGCAGCTTACGGAGGAGAAATTACTGGTGATATCACACTTACATGTGATAAAATCTGGACTTTAGATCAAAAAATTTATGTTGCTTCGGGGGCTACTCTAATAATAGAGCCCGGTACGCTGATTAAAGGTACTGTTGCTCCTTCGCTTGCGGCAGCAACTGCATTAATCATCGAAAGAGGCGGTAAAATTATGGCTCCGGGTGTAGAATCTTGCCCGATTGTCTTCACAGCACAAGCGGATGATTTGAGTGGAACTTACGGTGTGACCAATAAAGGACAATGGGGTGGAGTCCTTGTATTAGGTAAAGCCTCGAATAACTTGAAACTTGCGACAAACGGTCCATTCGTTCCTGGTCAAGGAGGTAAAATGGCTGTTGCAGATGGTTTGGGGGTAATAGAAGGTTTTGCTTCTTCTTATCCTCAAGATCAGTTTGGGGTAGCTTTGAGTGTGCCTTCCGGTTCGGTAACATCAACATCGCCTTCAGGATCTTACAGTTTTGGTTTAACAGCAGGAAATGCAAGTTCTGGTTCCAATGCATCTGGTCAGAACAGGCTTACGCTTAATGCTAATGCACCTGCATTCGTTGTTCAAGGTCAAACTGTATCCGGTACAGGAATTGCCCCGGGGACGACTATTTTGAGTATCTCAAGTGCTACACTAACCCTTTCTTCTAACCTCAATGGTGCTGTTACATCAGGTGATGCGATTACGTTTGGAGGAGATTATCCAAATCCAGGAGCTACAGGTTATTTTACTGTAATCCCTGCAACATCTGTATCTGGTGCTCCGGTTGCTGTTGTTGGTGGTAATACAGTTAGTTATGTTGGTGCATACTATCCTTCTACAGGTGCTTTCGATGACAATGATAACTCTGGTGTAATGACCTATGTTTCTATACGTTACTCTGGTGCAAACCTCTTGGTAGGTTCTGAGATCAATGGTCTTACCCTTGCTTCTGTTGGGAGAGGAACTAAGATCGAAAATGTTGAAATCGTTTCTTGTGCCGATGATAACATCGAACTTTTCGGTGGAACAGTAAATCTTAAATATTGTACGACACTATTTGGTAACGACGATATGTTTGATTACGATTTAGGCTGGTCAGGTAAAGCACAGTTCTTCTATGGAATGAAGGCGGATAACAACGGTACGGGCAATGTTGGTCCGGATAATGATAATGGAATTGAAGCTGATTCTGATGATAATTCAAATAACAGCACGCCAAGATCACACCCGATCCTTTACAATTTCACTCTGATGGGAAATAGCAAAACTAACGGAACAGCAGATAACCGCTCATTGTCAGGTGCCAACTTTAAAGATGGTGCAGAGGGTGAGTTATACAATTCCATCATTGCAGGATTTAAAAATGGTATCAACCTTCAAAAAACATTCTCAGCTCCACGGACGTTTGATGCTTATCAAAACTGGACAGACGACGCAGGACAGCAAGATCCTGATGCTACCCCACTTAGTTTACGTATTAAGTGTAATACATTGATAGGAAATACTAACTCGTTGGTGACTAATGGTAGCACCCTTGCATCAAATGGAACTGCTCCTACGCCTACTGAATTAACTCAGTTCACTACAACAGACAAAAATGATGTATTAACGTCGTTAACAGGTTTCAGCTCAGCATTTGCTATCAATGGTAATACTAATTCGGTTACGACCAAAAATGATCCAATACCAACAACTCCACTTTCTATTACGGGATGTCCAACTCCTCCAGCGGATGGTTTCTTTGAGCCAGCTCCATACAGAGGTGCATTCTCTTCTACGCCTGGTCAAAATTGGTTGTCAGATTGGTCTTACTCTCAAGTGCTTGGTCAAACTTTGGGTGTTAAGGCTTGTCCTACGGATTTGGATAAGGATGGTGACACCGATGTAAGTGACTTCTTGATCTTTGCTCCGGCGTTTGCAACGTCTTGTAATTAATACTATTTAGGTTTAATAGCCGTCGTAATGTTTGACATGCTCAATGTGTAAATCGTTACTGTTTTTTTAATCAACACATATGTAAATATTACGAACGGCTATTAAACATTTCAAATCAAAAATTAAATTTAATAAAATGAAAACAAAAACTAAAAAATTGTTGCTGGGCTTAGGTTTAGCGATGGTTGGAAACCTTACCCATGCTCAGGGTTTACAGGGAATCATTGTGGAGAAATACTACCAAGCAAATTCAGCGGATGTTTCAAATGCAACTGCGAATGGAGCTTCAACGGCCCTTACTACGAATTCAGTAACCTATCGTGTCTATGTAGATATGGCTTCCGGCTACAAGTTCAATCTTTTATTTGGTAACTCGACACATCCGCTTACAGTTAGCACAACAACTGCGTTCTACAACGATCCTACCTACGGTGTATCAGTTAACCCAGGAACCATTTCTGCTTCAAATATCAGAAAGAATACCGCCATGCTTGATTCATGGTTTACTACCGGTGCTGTTGGATCTGGGTACATAGGTGTACAAAAATCTTTGGATACAGATGGTTCAATAGGGAATGCTCAGTCAATACTTGCAAACAACCCGGGAGGATGCTTTGGTGATCCTATTACCGGTACGGGTGCAAAAGATGGTTTTTTATTAACTAGCGCCCTTCCGGGTGGATCAACCTATTCTGTTGTTCCCAACGCTCTAGGTTTAGGTTCGGCATTGGATGTGTTGGATCAAGTAAGTGGAGGTTCAATTACAATTAACAATGGTTCGATTGCTGCTCTTGGAGGTATCGTTGGTCCAACAGAAGAGAACAGAGTTTTAGTAGCTCAGTTTACGACCAATGGTCAGTTAAGCTTCGCTTTAAACCTGCAAATCCAAAATATTTCTACGGGTGAAGCTGAGAATTATGTTGCTTCTTCTCCTGGATCTGGCCAATTAACAAATTCAACATTGACCTATGTTCCTAACACTCCTCCAACTGTTTCTATAACGTCACCTTCGAATGGTACAACATGGTATACAGGTTCATCGCAAACAATTACTGCGAATGCGTCTGATGTAAGTGGCGGAACAATCACTCAAGTTGAGTTTTTTAATGGTTCTACTTCTTTGGGAGTTGATAATACCTCTCCTTACTCTATTTCTTACACAGCATCTGCGGGCTCACACACTTTTACTGCGGTAGCTTTGGATAACGAATGTGCTTCTACCACTTCTTCTGAGGTTTCAGTGAGCGCAGTTACCAATACTGCTCCTTCTGTAAGTGTTTCTGCTCCTTCAAGTGCAGTTGAGCAGGATAATGTGAACATTACTGCTACTGCTAGTGATGCTGCTCCGGGTTCTGTTGCTTCTGTTGAATTCTTTGTAGATAACGTTTCTATTGGTACAGACAACACCTCTCCATATGCCATCAGCTGGACAGCTGTTTCAGGTGCTCACCAAATCAAAGCAACCGCAACTGATGATACAGGTCTAACGACAACTTCTTCGATTGCAAACATCACTGTAGCGTTAAATACGCCTCCATCAGTTTCAATTACTGCTCCTACGGGTTCAGAATCTGTAATTGCTCCGACAGCACTAAACATTACGGCTAACGCTTCTGATGCAGATGGTACAATTGCTACAGTTGAATTCCTTGTAAATGGTTCAGTGGTAGGTTCAGATAATTCTTCTCCTTATTCTTTTAGCTGGACATCTACTCCTGGTTCAAAGGCGTTTTCGGTACGTGCAACAGATAACAAGGGTGCAACATCAACATCTTCAACGGTTACGTTGAACATTGCAGATCCTGATGCACTTCCTTATGCACTTGAAATCAAATCGCAAGCGTGTGATATCAATACTATAGCTATCGCACTATCAGCTTCTCTTACTGCTCCAGTTGATAACGTGAAGGGTTATGATTTGGTTTTGAACTATAATAAACTAAAGGTTACTCCGACAGGGAACATTACACTTCACGGAGACTTGATTGATGCGAGTTATGTGGAAGAGGCTCACAGCATCGACAACGTGAATGGTACAGTAACTATCTCAGTGAACTTTAAAGGTACTGCACCTTCATCTGCTGAATTTAACGGTACAGGAAAGTTGCTTTCTGTTGAATTTACTAGAGCTTCAGGTTTCGCTCCACGTGATACTGCCTTATTCTCTACTTCATTCCTTCAGGAAAGTTACATTACTGGCGTTCAACAAAAGGCTGCTTCCGTTGGTAAATTGATTTCTTTCAAAAACTTCAATTTTAAGGGTGTTCTTAAGCATTGGAAAACAAACTCACCAATTCAATACAATGCGTCTTTGCCTAATGCATTCCTTGCGGTGAGTGTGAAAGGTGCGGATACGACTTCTTTTGCGGTAAGTTCGACTTCAGTTGTTCCTGATACTGATGGTAAGTTTACCCATGATTTACAGAATGGTCTAGGTTTGAGTCTGTCAAGAGACATCAATAACACATCGTCTGTTCAGATGATTATCAACGCGAATGATGCGGTGTTGGGTAAAACGCTTCTTTTGAATGATGCTGTCGCATTTACACCTTCTGTTTATCAGATTATAGCATTGGATGTGAACATGGACGGTGTTGTAAGTGCTGGTGATATCTCACAGTTAAAGCAGAGAGCTACATTGAACATTGGTCAGTTTATGCAGGCATGGAACCATACTGCTGCTGGGGTGTGGAATGGAGTTCCTTCTAAGGATTGGTTGTTTGTTGATTCAATGCGTTTGAATCGTTCTGCTTTCCAAATTTCCTCTACATTCCCTAACAATGACTTGGTTGGGTTCTCTAAATACAAAGTACCATCTGTTCCATTTGTGCTTCCTGCGCGTGTTTCGGATACAACAAACTGTCCTTCAGTTATTCAGGAAACCTATAGAGGTATAATGATTGGTGATGTAGATGGTAACTATGATACTTACTCTGCTGATGGTATCCTTAAGTCGAATGGAAAGGTTATTCTTGACCTGAACAATGCGGTTGTGGTTAACGGTATGCTTGAAGTTCCTGTCACTTTTGAGGCGGTTGAATCAGTAAATGCTATTGACCTTGCCTTCCAGTTCAATGAAAGTAAGTTGACATATAACGACATGGTATCTGTTGGTGAATCTACTGAAGGTTTCGCGCACTTTAATCAGGATGACAGAACGCTTCGTTATACAGCACTTGACATGGAGTACTTTGATGTGAACCAAACATTTGCGAAAGTTAAATTTAACGCTAACGGTAACAAGATTAAAGAAAGTGATTTTAGCAATACCTTCGCTTTGTTGAATGGTGAACCTGTTAAATTGGCTTTTGGAGCATCTGCATTGGGTATAGCAATGATCAATGAGAATTTCGTGAATTTATTTCCGAATCCTACGCAAGGTACATTGAACATTGTTTCAACGCAAAATGCTTCAGTAACAGTGAAGTCTGTTACAGGTCAGGCAGTATTAAATCAGTTTGCGATTAATGCGAATGATAAAGTTACACTCGACATGAGCTCTTTCGAGAGTGGAGTGTATTTCGTTGAAATCTCAAATGGTCAATACAGCAAGACTGAGCGTATCGTTGTAAACAAATAATAATAACTTCAATATTACGGCGGAAGTTGCTATCCATAGGGTGGCGACTTCCGCTTTTGTATAAACCACATTAAATAGGGCTATGAAAAAACTATTACTACTATTATCCATAATAATAAATGGCTTATTTTTTGCACAGCCATCGCCAAAGGGAGATTTAGATACGATGGTATTTGATCTTTCTAGTGCTTTAATCCAAAATAGCAGCGGTGGAATATCCTATTTCGAATTCCCGGTTTATGCTGTTACGACCGGAGGTATAAGTAATTTTGATTTTTGGTTCAAGTTCGATCAAACCAAACTAACCTATGAATCTGCTACAGCGGTGGATGTGAATTTAGATTCCTATTCCAATTTTAATACTCAAAATCTTACGCTTAGTAATACTACTTCCGGCCCTAACCTAAGTTATTCCATTAAAGGGAATAAGCCATTAGTTAAATTGCGTTTTGTTCTTGCTAAACCCGATGTTAAAATATCTAAGTCTGATTTCTTTAATTGTAGCGTATTGTTCAATGGAGCTCCCGCTAATTTTTATTGGAAGAACACAGTAACATCAGAACCAAACCTCGGAATAGATAATCAGGTTGCACAACTAGATTGTGTTAAGGGACTTAAAAACCCGACTTGTAATGATTTTGATTTGTCGGATGAACATGTTCAATCTGCAATATTGTCAACTTCAAGTGGCAATACTGTTTGGCATCAAACCAATAATGAAGGCAAACTTTCTGTACCTTTTGAAAGTTGTCCTTCAGGGAATTATATTTTGCAACTCATTCGCGACGATTACTCATGTATTCGACGCATCAGCGTGTTAAAATAACATATTCTGTTTAAAGATTAAAATACATAGAACATGAAGTTAGTAGTTATCGTTTGTTTATTATTTGTTACTCAATCTCTTTGGTGTCGAAATGATTATAACTCCAATTTTACTCCTCCGCCTGAATACGATGTTTCTAACGATACGATGTTTTTTGATCTAAGTAAAGCTCTTATTTCAGGTAACGGGCCATATTTTTATGATGTACCTGTTTATATTCGTTCCAATGGACCGATAAGTAATTTTGATTTTTGGTTCAAGTATAATCAATCGGATTTGACCTATGTTTCTACAATCAATTTAGTTTCAGCACTTGATCCATACACGAACTATAATTCCGACAATCAGTTTTTGAGTAATACGACATCCGGGCCTACCCTTTCTTACACCGTTCCCATGAATACTTCCTTACTTTATGTGAGATTTCAGCTGGACGGTTCATGTACGCTTGTTGATTCTTCTGATTTTACATCGGTTAGCTCATTGATGAACGGAAGTGTTTGCAAACATAAATTCATCAATTTAGGCAGTGGATCATCTTTTATGGGGATTTCGCCGAGTGTGCTATGCGAAGGAGATACAGCTTTTTTTAAAGGTCCGGATAAAGTTATTGGTAAAACGGTCTCCGAATGGGGTTGGGATTTCGGTAACGGAGCCACAGCGAGCACTAAAGATGTAAGTTCGGTCTATGGTAAAGGGAAATTTTCTGTTTCCTTAGTGACTACCACAGCTGATGGTTGTGTCTATATAAATTATCGAGATTTAGCTGTAGGTGCAATTCCAAAAGTGTCATTTTCATATGCTGTAACATCAGACAAGGATTCTGTTTTATTTACCAACCTATCTGATTCAGCTTCTTATCTCTGGGATTTGGGAGATAATATGAAGTCGACATCCAAAAACCCTATACATACATACAGCGGTGGAGGCTCATTCAATGTTACGTTAACTGCTGAAAATCAGGGATGCTCCAATAAATTTACAGATACCATTTTGGTTGACCGTCCGACTGCTTTATTTACATATTCGGGAAAATGTTCCGGAAGCGCTGTAAATTTCACCAATAAGTCTTCTTATGCTTTTGGAACCATATCTTCCTATCAATGGGATTTCGGTGATGGCAATACGAGTAATTTGATTAATCCCGAAAATTACTTTGGGGTTCCGGGAGACTATGATGTATCACTTAGGGTTACTTCCAGCAATGGACTAACGGCTCTCTACAAGGAAAAAATAGCTATTGATAACAAACCGGTGGTGTTGTTTTCTGTTGATTCTCTTAAGGGATGCTCACCATTCGAATTCAATTTCACGAATAAATCTCTGGCGCAAGCATCTTCGAGTTCCTATTGGGATTTTGGAGACGACAGCTTTTCCTTGGAACAAAATCCTAAAAAAACATTTACAAAACCTGGAGAATATGCGATAAAGTTAACTGTGAGTTCTCCGAATGGATGTGTAGATTCGTTAAGTAAATCGAAATATGTCACTGTTTTGGAATCTCCGGTAGCGGATTTTAAGAACACTGAGGCTTGCGCGAATTCTACTATTCAATTTTCTGAGATTCCGCAATCCGGATCACCGAGTTCTGCATGGAACTGGAATTTCGGTAGTGGAACATCTAGTACAGCCAAGCAAGTGAATCATTTGTTTCCTGCGGAAGGCAATTACGACGTTACACTAAAAGTTAAAAATCCTCTTGGTTGTTCCAATTCGATAACGCGTACAGTATTCGTTAGAAATCGTCCAAAGGCCCAATTTTCGACGAGTGACACGCAGGGATGTGTTCCTTTGACCGCAGGGTTTAATAATAACTCTACCTTTTCTTCTGGTTCAACTTTTACATGGTTTTTTGGTGATGGTAATCAGAGTTCTGTTCAACAGCCAAAGAATGTTTTCGCTACAAGCGGTAAATTCTCTGTTAAATTGGTTGCTGTCGCTCCCGGGGGGTGCGCCGATTCGCTTTCTAAGTCTGATATGATTGAAGTTTTGAGCGGAGTTCAGGCTAATTTCAAGGCAGATCAGAATTGCTCCGGCGTTTTAACTAAGTTTTCGGATCTTTCAGTGACTTCCTCAGGCAAAGTCTCTAAATGGGGATGGGATTTTGGGAATGGCTTCACGTCTGATGTTCAAAATCCACAAATTCTGTTTAATAACCCCGGAACATATCAGGTTAAACTTTCAGCAACAACATCCGACGGTTGTGCGGATACAGTAAACCTGAATGTGAATATGGATCCCAAACCGCAAGCTGATTTTACAGTGGAATCTGCTAATGGTTGTGCTCCTCATTTGGCAGTGTTTTCTAATACGACAACCCAAGATTCAGGGGCGAGTTACTTGTGGAAGTTTGGTGATGGTGATACATCGGTATTGAAAAACCCCAGTCATACCTACAATTCAACAGCTTCTTATAACGTTAGCCTTTTTGTTCAGTCTTTGAATGGGTGCAGTGATACAACTACAAAGATTCAGTTTATCAAATTACAGAGCCCACCAACTGCTGCTTTTAATGTTTTGCAGGACACCTTGTTTGTTCCGGAATCTATTGCTTTTGTTGATAATCAGTCGGTAGGGGCAGCGACCTATGCATGGTCTTTTGGCGATGGGTTCTATTCTGAGCTATTTGAGCCTAGTCACTTATATATTGATACAGGTCAATTCACCATATGTTTATCGTCGATAAGTCAGTATGCCTGTAAGGCGACCAGTTGCGATACAATAGTCGTGTTAAGGCCTTCAGTTGTTGCCGTACCGACCGCTTTTACGCCCAACGGCGACGGTGTTAACGACGAATTTCTTGTCCGTGGCGGACCGTTCAGTACGTTCGAGATGCAAGTGTTTAACCAGTGGGGAAATCTTATCTTTCGTTCCACCGATCCTACAGTCGGTTGGGATGGAACCTACAGCGGTCAACCACAACCTTCGGGTTCCTATGAATATATTATCACCGCCAAATCTCCGGGAAAAGAAGAGTTAAATGAATATGGTGTAATCAACATAAAAAGTTATTAATAATGAAACATAAGAATCAACTTATACTTTTAACGGCCCTGATGTTTACCGGACTATTTGCGCGCTCTCAGGATTATCATTTTGCGCAATATGATGCCTTACCTTTAAATCTTAATCCTTCATTGATTGGAGATCGAACTACTAGTGAGAATTCCGGTGTGAGATGGGCAGCTAATTACCGCGAACAAAGATCTAATTTTACGGCTGGTACGGATTCGTATCGCTCTTATGCGATGGGGATAGATGGTTCGGTTGGGAACAAATTCTCTTCAGGTGCCTTTTTTGGTAATTCGAGGAGTGTGAATAATGTATTTAATGTAACTCATTTCAACTACGGAATGTCGTATAAACTGATAGGAGATAATCAGAACTCGGAGGCAAAGCAGCAACTTGCTATTGGAATTCAAGTCGGGCTTGTAAATAGTAGTTTTACTCCTTCCGTATTTACATTTAATCAACAGTATTCACCAAACGCTTCCGGTGGGTTTGATCTTTCGATGCCAAGCGGTGAAAACTTTCAGGGATCAACCAACCTCAGATTTTCCGGAAACACCGGTATTTTGTATAAAGCGCGCATGAATGAAGATCGTTTAACTATTTCTTCAGGGGTGTCAATTTATAATATAACGAAGAGCACCGAAAGATACAATGGTGTTTTATTGCCTGTTCCCTTACGCTATAACGCACATTTCACCGCGTCCTACCGTGTGGATGAAAGAATTACCCTTGCCCCTCAGGCGCTGTTCATGTATCAGTTGGCTGCTCAGGAGCTGAATTTGGGTTCGTTGTTCTATTATGATTTTCAAAATCAGAACAGGATTATCTTGGGTATGAACTGGCGTCAGAACAATGCTATTATCGTTCAGGGTGGGGTACGTTTGGCAGGTATAACCTTTCGGGTAAGTTATTGCATTGGCACCAGTTATTTAGCAGATTACAATAACCGGGGATTGGAGTTTTCTTTGATCTACATAAATAAGAAAAGGTTAGAAAAGCAACGACGGAATGATTGATCTGACGTAGAGTGTCGACGTACATGTTTTTCGGAACCGGATTTCCGTTATGCGTTTTCATTCTGAATCAACCAGGTAATTCTTAACATAGGTCAACTCTTACTTACAGGAATGTTTTGATCTTTGAGGAAATTAAAAATCCATCAAAATGAAAAAAATCGTATTCTTACTTGCACTTTCTATGGTATCGTTCTCTTTTGTTTTGTTCGAATCTACTGATTGGACAAGTGATGTTGCACATTCCAGACTAGGGTTTACCATTCAGCATCTCGGTGTAGCCGACATCAATGGTGAATTCAAAAAATTCGAGGTTAAAATAAATACTTCAAATGGAGAATTTGAAGGTTCTTCTATTGAAATGTCAGCCGATGTTTCCTCTATCAATACTGGAATTGACATGCGCGATAATCATTTGAAAACGGCTGATTTTTTTGATGTAGAAAAGTTTCCCAAAATCGCTTTTAAGAGTACATCTGTCAACAAGATTAAAAAGGCTGTTTTTCAGGTAAATGGTAAGCTAACTATGCATGGGGTGACGGCTCCTGTTACCTTAACTGCCACCCACAATGGCACAGTTAAAACCGAATCTGGAAAGAATCTGGCGGGGTTTAAACTAACAGGTGTTGTTAAGCGTTCAGATTTTGGAATTGGTGATGCTACACCTGTACTTTCTGATGAAGTAAAGCTGCAATGTGATTTGGAGCTGTCAGAACAATAATTAAGCCCGATTTTCAATGATATTTAGGTTAATCATTTTCTTTTTTGTTGGTCTCTTTCATTTGTCTGTGCTCGCGCAATCGTGGAAAATCGGCACGGATTATAAGGTTTCCTTTTCAAGCAACGATGTGTCAGGAATTTTCAAAGATTTAGAGGGCACGGTTGTTTTTGATTCAGAATCGCTTTCTTCTGCAAAATTCGATTTTAGAATCAGGGTTGAATCCATAAGTACCGGAAATGCCATGATGAATAGTCATGCGAGGGGTGTTGAGTGGTTTGACGAGGCCAGGTTTCCTTATATTTCTTTCGTTTCTTCTAGGGTTGAACAATCTGCCACCGGTTATGTTGTACACGGTAAGATTGAAATGAAGGGAATCAAGAAAGATGTTGCCATACCTATTACCTTCCTTAAAAAGGGCACAAAAGCCAATATTATTGCTAAATTTTCTGTTGATCGGACGAATTATGGTATTGGCAAGAAAGGGAATGATGTTTCGGAAACGTTGAAAATTTTGGCTACCATTCCTATTTCTAAGAAGTGACAAGTCAGCTTTGTTAGTGGGCGAACTTTGGAATGGTTTTCTAAAGCAGACCATCAAATTCATTACCTTCGAAGCTACATATTGCTTTAAAATCTGACTTTATGATCCTTATTGCCGATAGTGGCTCAACCAAATGTGATTGGGTTCTTCTTTCTGAACGGGGTGAAACATCGTTTTCAACAAGTGGAATCAATCCTGTTTTTCATGCAACTGAATATATAGAGAACATCATTAGGAATTCAGACTTGTTGACCGCAGCCAATGCAGTGAGAAAAGTATTTTTTTATGGTGCCGGCTGTTCATCGAAGGAGCGAAAATCAACAGTGGCCGATGGATTGAATTCTGTCTTTACAAATGCCGAAATTGTCGTTGATCATGATCTTACGGCTTGCGCGTATGCAACTTATGACGGTGAGCCTTCTATTTCATGTATCTTAGGTACCGGTTCCAATGCCTGCTATTTTGATGGGAAGGAGCTTACTCAAGCAGTTCCATCATTAGGCTACATTCTTGGTGATGAAGGTGGTGGATCCTATTTCGGAAAGCAATTGCTAACTCAATTTTTATACGGCCGATTGCCGGGAGACCTACAGCGTTCCTTTATTGATCGTTATCTCCTTACTAAAGAAGATATTGTTACGCGCGTCTATCAAGTGCCCAATGCCAATACCTATCTGGCTTCGTTCATGGAATTTATGGTCGGTCATGCTTCTCATCCCTTTGTGAAGGGAATGATTTATCAGGGCTTCAGCAAATTTAATGAGTTTCATGTCTGCTCATACGCTAATTACCTCGAAGTAAAAGTGCATTACGTGGGATCAATTGCTTTTCTGTTTTCTGAAGAATTAAAGCGCTCATGTGAGGATTTGAAGATTTCTGTAGGAATGATTATCAAGAAACCAATAGAGGGCTTGGTGCGTTACCATCAGCTTGATATCTAATTGGGGAGAAGCTTAAAAATACGCGAAACCATTTGAACGATAATTCGTTATATAAGGCTAAAAAATCAGAGTAAGAGATAAAGAATACACGTTTGGTGGAGTTTCTTTTGATTTTTAATATTCAGGTGAATTGGCAAATCTTTTTCCCTATCAGAAAGTGAAATTCAAAGGGTCGCCTGTTCCGGTGACTAAGCGTTGATAGGGATTTACTGAAATGAGCCTATTATTTTTGTTTTTTTCTGAAATCCAGATCTCAACTTCTAAATGTTAATGTTTCGTTAGTTTCTGTTTTGTCCTTGGTTAGAAAAAAGAAGTTGTATTAATTTTAATCAAACTAAAAATATGAACACCGAATCAGTCGATCAGCGAAACAAGAAAATTGCTTATGCGTTGAGAGTTCTATTGTCGCTAATGTTTCTCTTATCGGCAGTGGCGAAGTTATACCCTTCTCCTCATTTTGCGCTAACTACATTTGAGATCAAGCAACTTATCCCAATGGGATTTAATGAATTATGGGCGGCCTACTTCTCCAGAACACTGATTGGATGTGAGTTGGCTTTGGGACTTGGATTGTTGCAGACGCATTTCTTTAAACGGTTGGTGTTACCTCTTTCCTTCCTGATGCTTTTTTTATTTTCAGCCCAACTTACCTACGAAGTATTTGTCACAGGGAATAAGGGAAATTGTGGTTGTTTTGGATCGTTATTGCCCATGACACCTTTACAGGCACTTATAAAGAATTTAATTGCCATGGGTGTTATTGTTTACCTGTTTAGAATCACAGAAAAATCAGCAGAAAAAAGAGATCCATTTATTGTGACCTCGCTTATCCTCGCGAGTATTTTAGCCGTTTACCTTATTGGTCCACTCACAAAAAAGTCAAATACTTTTGTAAATCAATCTGTTGTAATGGATGATTCTTCTGATTTGGGAGACGAGAAGGTGATGCAGCAAGACACAGTTTCGGTAAAAGACATCAGAACAGTTGCACCGGAGAAGGGATCAGAAATAAAGCAGAAGGATTTGGAACCATCTGAACCTAAGAAGAAAATATCGACCTATTCAAAGTTCTTCCAGGATATCGATAATGGAAAAAAAATCCTTTGTTTTTTTGCTCCGGGATGTGACCATTGCAAAGAAACAGCCAAAGAATTAACTCAGCTTAAAAAACAGGTGAAAGACTTCCCTGAACTGCGCATCATTTTTATGGATGAAGAAGCAGAATTAATACCGGCTTTTTTTGATTATGCAGGAACAAAATATACCTATCAGGTGCTGGATGTAGCTTCGTTCTGGCAAGCCATTGGAGGAGCTAAGGATACCCCCGGCGTGATCTACTTGTGGAATGGTAACATTATGAAAGAGTACGATGGAATCAATGAAAAGAAATTCAAAATGAATGAATTTAGAGGTGTTGTTATCAAGCCTTTTGTGAAGTAGGCAAATCGACTTAGGGCAACACAAGTCAAATTTCTCATAGGTTTTTGGACCATAGGTTGAAAAATGAATACGTGGTCTAAATGATGATTTTCTTTCTATATCTTTACTCTAGATATTGTATATGAAGCCTTACACGTTATACTTGTTTTTGTTTCTGTCTTCCACCGCCTACAGTCAGCTTGATCCCTTCTATTTTGGAACGTATGTTAATGTAAATGAGACAATAATGTTTACATTTTATACTATGGATGAAGTTGTTGACGACTGTTTTATAGTAGAAAAAGACTCCTTAACATCGGGTATGTCGATCCAACACTGGAGTGGTTATGGTCATTGTAATGGTGAAGACGGACAAATGGAGTTCTTACTTGAAAATAAAGATTTAATTATCCCCCTTGAGTTTAATCTTTTATCCAGCGGTAAACGATCGGTTACCGTTTTCCCTCCCGGAGAAAACAGCGAGACTTATATGGAAAAGAACGAATAGCTTGAAATAAATTCACTTAACATAACTTGTGAGTAAATAGAAAGCAGTATTCGGAGCGGGGAAAATAGAAACAGGGTAATCAGTATTCGAATCATATTTTACCCAATTCGCTGAAATCTATGTTCTAATTTCTTTATTCTTTTTCAACCTAAAAGAGTAATATCTTAACATTGCCTGAACTGACTAAAGGCTTTGAAAGCACCATTTTTTATTCTCCCAACTTGTATATTGCTCTCTGATATTTGGACAAGAAGTGAACTGTTACCGCACTACGGATCGGATCAATTGGGTTATTACCTGCTTTCTGTATTAACAACTTTTTCAGGTTTGATTGTTATTCAGATACTTATTCAGAGATGGAGGAACAGGGCATTTATTGTTTACTTGCTGGTAGTACTCACTTCCGTTTACCTCGTTGTATCCGTTGCTGCATCTGTTGCATTTTATTATTTCAACGGGTACTTCCCAAATTATTATACGCTGGAGTACTTCAGAACTGAACCAAGGAGTGCATTTTTGTTATTACGAGATTCCATAAGTCTGGTGAATATAAGTTTGTTTCTTCTATGCGGAATCATTCTTGTTTTCATTATGAAATGGGTGTTATTCATGACAAAAAGGGTGACTAGGAAGCGAGGATTACTGATTTGTGGGGGCATTTATTTTTTTTCTTTCGCTTTTTTGATGTTGAGGCAGAAAAAGTTTGATCAATGTTATACCATGGATACTAATTTTTCAGTAGCCTTTGTAAGACATGTTTTTGAATTGGGAAGAGAGCGCAAATTTCAAGGAAGAGGTCTCGGATACAGGAAACCCGTCGTCCTGAGCAAGGAAAAGGGAAAATGTAATTTCAATGTGTTAGTCATTTTGTGTGAAAGCCTGAGAAGACAAAATTTGGGTCTGTATGGCTACAATAAGAATACAACCCCTCAACTTGATCGTTTCGTTTATGAAAATAAGGAGTCAACATTTTTGTTCAAGGAAGCCTATTCTGTGTCGTCAACAACTATGCTTGCGGTACCTGCTATTTTATCCGGTATTGCGCCTTATCAGTCATCTGATATGTTTTACAGGCAACCACTGATTTGGGAGTTCGGCAGATCTTCCAGATTACGCACCTTTTTTCTTAGTTCTCATACTATGGAATGGTATCATTTTGATCGTTATTATGAGCGAGAGCATATTGATTACAAATGGAACAAGGAAACGAGTGGGAAACCCTTCTTCAATGATCTGGGAATAGATGATGCATTTACAATCAAAGAATTGAATCGGCTACTTACTAAAAAGAGCCGTTTTTTTGGTGTAGTTCAGTTGAATACAACGCATTACCCATATCATGTGCCTTCTTGTGCAAGAAAGTGGAATGGTACGTTTGAAGACGAGTATAACAATGCAATTCGTTACCAGGACAGTCTTCTTGGATCCGTGTTCGATCAATTGAAGCGTGAGCGAATAATAGAAAATACAGTAATTATATTAACCTCCGATCATGGTGAATCACTCAAGGATCATCATTCCATGGGACATGTAGACAGCTATTATACCGAGGCAATTTCCATTCCTTTGATTTTCTATCTCCCTGAGAAAATCAGAAAGGATTTGAATTGTATGGCATTAACCCGCAATAAACGAAAGACCGTGTCCAACATTGATATTGCACCGACCATCATTGATCTTTTAGACATGAGAGGTCAACTTAAGGAAAAAGATCTGTTAGATGCATACTCAGGATTTAGTTTGTTTAAAGAAATACCTGAAGATCGAACATTAATAACGATGAACAATAATGAAGTCGCATTATTCAAAGTAGGTATCTCCGTTTTAGGTAGCGGTTGGCATTATATCCACCGTATGAACATTGTCCCACACAGACAGGAACTTTACGCTACAAAATGGGATAAGAAGGAAAAAATCAATCTTTTTGGCAGAACGGGGAAGCAGCAGTTAATGCGTTTTTTTAAGGAGTTAAAGAAATACGATGTTTGTATAAAGTATCTTCCCGAATTTCATAAATCTTTCAATTAGTTAAGTCGCTGAGTGGAATGGCTTTTATTATTCTTAGCTTGTTTGAGTTGTCCCATACTTCCAAACGAATAGTAGGATGTTCGGTAAACCAATCGATCTTTATTAGTCCAAAGTGATTATCCATGACGGGCATTCCAATTCTATGGTCGTTTGGAGTAGCAAATTTCCATTCTTCACTTAGTCCG
>JBIKYP010000109.1:0-6618 GCA_044355195.1 Crocinitomicaceae bacterium
GGACCGGTTCTGCCATTGATGGATCATAGCCATCCATAAACTGAGCACCTTTAGATTTAGGGTCTAACCAATATTTCAATTGGTTTGTGCTATCGCTATTCAAAGGGTCCCAGGAATAGGAAATCTTGCCATATTCATCGGCTTGTTGGGCTCCTCCACAAGCCGATGTCCCACCATGTAACTGACCTACAATACGGTGATTCTGATCAAAAAGTGGCGAGCCGGATGAGCCCTCCTCCGTCACACCAGAATCCCAATTTTTAACACCCCAATGGCTGTTTGAAACACCATTATTAAATGCAGTTGATACCAGAGGATCATTCTCAACTGAAATTTTCTTAATATCTCCTGAAGGATGATGAATTCCAACGCCCCTAATTGGAGTCACACCCGAATTATCCCATCCCGAAAAGTATGCACTGTATGATGGCGGCACAGTTGCATTGACCAAGCCCCCCGTAATTTCTACCAGACAAAAGTCTGAAGGTTTTCCTCGCGCACGCAACACGGCACCAGAAAGAGATTGAAAAGAGGGGGACGTCGAGGGTGTTGAGCAATCGGTTGATTGCCAGTTAAATCGAAAGACCCAAGTAGCAGGGTTGCTATAACAATGATTCGCCGTAAGCACAAAAGGTCTGCCATCATTCAACGTATTGTTAACTAAGGCCCCTGAGCAAAAACCGTTCGAGCCTGACACGAGCATCACCACGGAATTTCGTTCTTTTTCCCACCCAACTCCCTCTGGACAGTTTACATTATTGTTGCAATCTCCCGAATTTCCAAATGCTTTTTCATGAAATTCGTTTGCCTTACGATACCCATGTGTAACAGTGGTAATAGTAAGGCTAAAAGGCAATTTCGTGTTTGATGCAGGAATATAGTACTCTAAAATGGCCGTCTCCCCGGGAATAAGTTCGGTTCCTAACTGTCCTTGATATAAATCTTTTTCTGTGAAAGATCCCAGAATAAAATCTTTTTCAGGATTATAAACAAACAGTTCATTCCCTTCAGGCAAAACGACGTCACGCAATGTAAAGTTAACAGAGAGTGCCTTTTTACATGTAACTGCAAGCATCCATAAACGAGAACCATCAGGAAGATCGAACCAGGAACCGGAATTATTCAGGTTTAGCTGAACATCATTATTAAAACCAAAACGCCACGGACCAATTCCCTTCTCATCGTTTAAAGCATCTTCTTTACGTAGTTTCCCAAGATCCGGTACAGAAAAAAAAATGGGCTTTATTTGAGGTGATACTTTGTATGAGTAGCTTTTTGGACGACTACCGCTTCCTTGTTGTCCCCAACCAAGCGAAAAAACAAAAATACAGAAAGCTAAAAGGTAATATTTCATGTGATACTAAATCCTGTAAAAACAAAAATTAATCTTTCTCATTTTAACTGCAAGAGTGAAGTTACGGAATAAAAAATATGCTGAGAACTACATGACCAAAAATCTTCTGATTTAAGAACAATACCGAAGTGAATTATAATACTTTTGACAGGTAACGGTTGACTAAAGGTAAGAAGAAATGATTATTGGTATTTGTGGTGGGAGTGGCTCGGGTAAGACAACATTACTCAAACGACTGTGTATCGAATTAAAGCAATATCAACCATCCTTGTTCTCGATGGATAATTATTATCTTCCCATCCTACAGCAACATATCGACTTAAATGGACAGGTAAATTTTGATCTCCCCACAGCACTTGATCGAAAAAAACTCTTTCAAGATCTTCAAAAATTAATCAATGGAACCCCCATTGAAGTAGAAGAGTATCATTTCAACGCAACTATCGATCGCATCACGCTGCTCACCATAAATCCTTCAAAGATTATCGTTATAGAGGGCCTTTTTCTTTTTTATTATGAGGAAATCCGTGAGCTTTTGGACTTTTCTATCTTTTTGGATGCAGATCCGGACATTCAGTTAGACAGGCGCCTTTACAGAGATCTGGACACAAGGGGTTACTCTAGAGAAGCTATTCTTTATCAATGGAACGAGCATGTGCTTCCATGTTACAAAACATACCTCCAACCTTTCGAACATTTAGCAGATTTCCGTTTTCATAATGACAGTAGAACTGATGACGAATTTGATCGGCTTATGTATGAATTGAATATGAAACTCGCAAAAATTTCACATTGAACGTTACACGACAGAAATGGTTTTGGATTTTGATTCTTGCAGTAGCAGGAACTTGCGTGGGTCTATATCTCAATCACACAGATTTTTTTCCCAATCAAGTCCGTCAATTTCAGAAAACCTTTCTTAAAAAAGAACTAATACTTAACAATTACCTTGCAGAAACGCAAAAATATGTTGACCAACTCGATAGGAAAAAGGATGTCATTTCCAGCATAGACAGAGACTATTATTTGCATTATTACAGAAATGATTCTTTGATTTACTGGAATTCTAACCATCTGCCAATAGGTCGATTCGCCGATATCCATTATCCCTCCGATGGGCTAATTCATCTTCAAAATGGCTGGTACTATGCCCAAACTTTCAGAGAGGAAAATAAAACACTTTGCGCAGCTTTCTTAATCAAATCAGACTATACATATGAAAATCCCAATTTGAGAAATGAATTTAATGAAGATTTCAATCTAGATAAGCATACGCAAATTTCGCTGGATCAGGATGAAGGTTATGCTGTTAAAAATCAACAAGGGCAATATGTGTTCTCTCTAGTACCTCCAGTTAATCGAGAAGAAAGCAGCACTTTGTCTCAAATTATGCTGTTTTACTACCTGATCATTTTCGCCTTGTGGATTTGCCTGATTTTGCTGGTATTTAGAGCTGTAAAATCCAACTTTAAATGGATATTGCCCTTATCCCTTTTATTACTTAAGTATTTTGCCTTACATTTTAGCTTATTTCATTTCCGAATCGGTGAAGGAGCGCTTGATCCCGCCATATATGGAACAAGTAAATTGTTGCCCAACTTTTTTGAATATCTCACTAACATCCTTGTCATATTGGGGATTTTTTGGATGATTGAAGCAGAAATATATAGATTACGTATATCGAAAATACTAGCCATGTTTCTCCTTTTAGGATCTGTATTATGTTGGATTCCGATACGTGAACTGACCGAAGGGTTGGTAGAAAATTCCTCAATACCTCTGTCTATTGATCGACTGTTTTCATTAAATGGATATACCATTCTTGCCATTTTAAGTATCGGAGGCTTACTATACATGCAATACCTAGTTATCATTGCCTCTATTCGTTATTGGAAACGATGTGAGCTTAATCACAAATGGGGTTATCTGTTGGTATTCATCGTTTTAGGTTGTATTTTTTTATGGGTTGGTTTTCTTCGAAACGAGACGATTGTACCTGAAGTCACATTTGCTCTGTTTACAGCATCTGTGCTGTACGATAACACACAACGACAAATAAGAGTCGAAAAAAATCTTCCATTTGCACTACTGATTCTAACCTTAGGTACATTATGCGTGACATGCTTAACTTTCTTTTTCAATTTGCGAAGGGAAATTAAAATTCAGGAATTTTATTCGCAACAACTTACAACTGAGAAAAGTATCGCTACGGAACTTGAATATCCAAAAATAATTGACAAAATCACGTCAGACCCTGTTCTAACCAGATTAAATTCGATGAATGAGCCTGTCATGTCATCTTCAGAATTCGAGGATGGTTTGGAACGCAGAATTTTCAATGGATTTTGGGAACGTTATGAGCTAAACTTTTTTCTATTTGACTCTCTGGGCGAATTACTTATTTCAGAGGGAGAAGATGTAGATGAGAATCGTCAAAAATATCTTAATGAACTAATTGAGAAACACGGCAAAGTTTCCTCAATAAACAAAAACATCTATTTCATAGGCGATCATTTTGAGCAGTACAGTTACATTATAAAGCAAGAACTCTACTCTACAAATAAGGAGAAGCGGCTATTTATAGTAACCCTAAGATCCAAGAAGATTCCTGAGGATATAGGTTTTCCACGCCTACTGGTATCTGGAAATTCGCAGGCGCTACACTATCTGGAGAATTATTCCTTAGCCAAATACCACAACGGGAAACTAATCGTTTGTTATGGTCCTTTCAACTTTCCTTATCTTTTGAATGGGGTTTATAAATGGACGAAAAAAGGGAATTTTAGAATCAAAGACAACTACAGGCATGTCATTTTGCAGACAGATTCAAATGATATAAGTGTTTTATCCTCAAAGCAGGCGGATAGTTTTTCTTTTATCAGTTCATTTTCGTATTTATTTGTGTTCTTCGGTTCCTTACTCATTCCTGTTTTTTTTCGATTCAGACAGTTTCCGCTGATGAAAAGTTCATTGCCATTATCTACCCGAATTCATGTTATTCTGCTTGGGATCGTTTTTGTTTCACTTATTGCCTTCAGCTGGAGTAGCAGTTCGTTCATCAGAAAGCAATATGAGGTATTCTCCGCAAACATGATTACTGATAAAATGCGATCCATGGCAATCGAAATTAGCGGCAAACTAAATTACCAAGATAAGCTAACGCTCGAAAAACATGGTAACACAATGCAGGCCACACTGGAAAAAATAGCCCGAATATACCGGACTGATGTCAATCTGTATGAGACACAAGGATTTATGATAGCCTCCTCGCGACCAAAAATATATCGCTCAGGTCTGCTTGGTGATCAAATGAACCGAAAGGCTCTACATACACTTGGAGTGGACAAAAAAAGTCGCTTTATTCACGAAGAACATATCGGAAATTTAACCTTTGCTTCCGCCTACCTGCCTTGTTTCAATAAACAAGGAAAATTACTTGGCTTTCTCAATCTCCAATTTTTTAACCAACAGCGTGAAATTGAGGAACAAATCGCAACTTTCGTTGTTTCAATTATTAATATTTTCATGCTGCTTCTCGCCTTATCTCTGGTGACAGCACTTATACTTTCCAACTGGCTCACTGCTCCTTTGCGCATATTGAAGGAAAAACTTTCCCATTTGAAATTAGGCGCAATGAACGAACCCATTCATTACACTAAAGAGGATGAGATTGGCGCATTGGTATCGGCCTACAATTTGAAACTGGAGGAGTTAGATTTTACTGCTGCTCAACTGGCAAAAAGTGAACGCGAAAGTGCCTGGAAAGAAATGGCTAAACAAGTTGCACATGAAATTAAAAATCCACTTACCCCAATGAAATTAAGTGTGCAGCAATTCGTTCGAAGCTTTGACCCATCCGATCCTAGAAGTTCAGAAAAACTGAAAAGAGTAAGCTCCTCCTTAATTGAACAGATAGACGCATTGACCCGCATAGCCAATGAATTTTCAAGTTTTGCTCAAATGCCTCCGCCACGTGAAATCAATTTGGATTTAGTTGAGCTCCTAAAAAACGTAATTCATGTATTTCAAGAAACAACAAGCAAAGCCATTGAACTCAATGGCCCAAATAAGGCACTCATAGTTAAGGCTGATAAAGATCAACTCATTCGTGTTTTTAACAATTTGATTAAAAACGCTATTCAGGCGAAATCATCGGAACGAAAATTTCTTTTAAAAGTGAACATAGAAGAATCTAAAAACGATGGAGTCATTATTATTATTATTTCTGACAATGGTGTTGGAATACCCCTTAAAGAACAGAATAAAATCTTTACACCTCATTTTACCACAAAATCTGGGGGTTCGGGACTTGGTTTGACAATGGTAAAACAGATTGTTGAAAACCATAATGGCAGCATTTCATTCGAATCAACACCACTTACCGGTACTACATTTAAAATAATTCTTCCAACAAAGCAACCTTGATTCGTTAAAGATATCAGTCTTGGAACCCTATCTACCGCTAGCATTGACTAATCAATGACGCGGTTATAGATAAAGCGTTTGCCCAAAATAAGATCAACCGGCAATTTTTGCCACTCTTCTTTTGTTGGTCTTAACGAGACGGAGGGGGGGTCAGCCCCATGATGCCATAGTTGTTCGGTAATGCCGGAAAAGCAAGATGTGCCTTCGTCAAAGGAAAAATGCCGAATATGTAATTCGGAGCCCTTAAATTCCAAAACACTTGGTGTGTAATATCCATTCTCTTCAAAATTAAGAATATAGATTTGGTTGTTAATTTTCATCAAGATATTTCTACTACCCTCATCTCCAACAAGTTTAGTTCTTTGTAAAAGAGCAAAGTGATAATATTCACCTTGTAGTTCGCAAGGAATGGAATCATTAACTTTTACTCCGTATAACCATCCATTAGAAACTCTGTAGGCTGAAGATTCCCTGATTGTTTCCCTTGAAATACTGCTATAAATTAAGGCTAGAACACTTACTCCCTGCTCATTGAATTCATAATCCATATCTGTTTCATCACAAGAATACTTCCCAAAATATAACAAATCGACACTTTTTACTTCTTGTCCCGAGGGAGGTAAAGGGCTAGAAAAATCATACGAAATCTGAGCTATTGAATGATAAAAATTAGTCACAGTAACCAATATAAAAAGAAGTACATGGCGACAAGAAATAGGAAGTGATATGGCTGATATTTTCAAAATAATGTTTAATTTAAAGAAACAGAATTGAAATATATGGAAAAAAGATGGGTAATCAAAGCTCAGCCCGAGCCGGAAGGATGTGAAAAATTCATG
>JBIKYP010000097.1:0-8250 GCA_044355195.1 Crocinitomicaceae bacterium
CGCTAAGCGGTGAACTCGTTTTGACCTGGAATATAAATCCTGCCGGCGACACGTATGGATATGTGGTATATACGTACAACTCAGGGGGCTATTTAACTGAATTAGATACGGTTTGGGGAATTTCTCAAACCACCTATAGAGATTCCGTGGATATGAGCAAAGGACCACTCACCTATACTGTTGCAGCCTTCGATTCTTGTTTCACCAACATTGTTCCACCAACATATCAAACTTCGGCAAAAGCGACACCACATTCGAGCATTTTCCTTTCAAAGGAGCTCGATAAATGTTCAAAAACAATCACATTGAAGTGGACTCCCTATGTTGGGTGGTCTGATATCCTGAAATATGTAATTTACGGTAAAACGGGTAACGGATCCTACAAAACAATGGGACAGACCAATGGAATGTCGCTAACGCTACCAATAGAAGAATTAGAAGATTATTGTTTTGCAGTCAAAGCTATATCCAACGACAGTCTTTACTTGGCTTTTTCCAACCCACTGTATATCAGAATGAAACCATCTATTCAACCTAATTACCATTACCTTCAAAATGCGACAGTTCAAGGAGCCAAGATCAACTTGCGCCATCTCGTAGATGCTTCCTCCGGCGTTAGAACGATTGCTTTTGAACGAGAGAACAAAGTAGGAGCATTTCAGGAAATCTCAAGAGTTAATGTCATGTCGGACACAGTTTTATTTACCGATACACTCGTAGATGTTGAGCGGGATTCATACACATACCGTGCTCGTATCGTTGATAGCTGTGGTAATTTGAGCACAATATCGAATCCGGCACGATCGATTCTACTTAAGATTCAAAAAGACGAAATACAGATGCTGAACTATTTAACTTGGAACCCTTACGCAGTATGGGATGGAAAAGTCATTGCTTATCGTCTATTCCGAGATATCGGAAATGGTTACAGCACTTCCCCGCTTGCTTTTCTGCCTCCTACACAATTAAGTTTTGAAGACAATTTATCGACAGAAAGTTTTAATGGCAAAGTGTGTTATTATGTTGAGGCGATCGAGGGAGATAACAGATATAACAATCCGAAACAAAGCAGATCAAATGAAGCGTGCGAACTATTCGAACCAATTGTTTATATCCCGAATGCATTTACTCCCGGTGGAATAAATCCAATCTTTTATCCTGCCCTATCTCAATTCGACCAGACAGATTATGATTTTACAGTGTTTGACAGATGGGGACGAAAAATCTTTCAAACAAATAATCCTGCCGTTGGTTGGGACGGGATGCTCGGAGATACGAAGGAAATGGCTCAAACCGGAACGTATTTATATATAATCAAAATGCGCGATGGAGAAGGAATTGAGCACATTCGCAGAGGTTTTGTAAGTCTATTGAAATAGATTTTCAGATCCGAGGTATCAGGCATCAGATCACAAGTTCTATGCGATGACCGCATCACCTACACTTATCTCTAGCTTCTTCTTTATTCAAATGTGTACCTTTGAAGTATGCATCGAATTCTGATTATTCAAACGGCCTTTATTGGAGATGTCATACTGGCCACGCCGGTTTTATCAGAATTAAAACGACTTTTTCCTTCAGCTGAGTTAGATGTCCTAGTAAAAAAAGGAAACGGTGTACTTCTTGAACAGGACCCGACTGTTCGAATGCTGTATCAGTTTGACAAAAAAGCCGGTAAACTCAGAGAAATCTTTCGTTTGAGAAAAGAATTCAAAGCGAGGAACTATGAGCTTACCATCAATCTTCACCGCTTCGGAAGTTCAGGGATACTAAGCATGCTTTCCGGTTCAAAAAAAATATATGGTTTTAAGAAGAATCCCTTTTCTCTGTTTTTTACCAAACGATTTGAACACCATATAGGAGATGGAACTCATGAAGTTGAACGAAACCTTTCTATCATAAAAGAATTTGGCGCAGTCTCATTCCTTCGTCCGGTATTGTACCTCGATTCAGACGCCCAAGCAACCGTCGTAAAATATAAAGTGGGACCCTATTTCTGTTTTGCTCCTGCCTCGGTTTGGTTCACAAAACAACTTCCAGAAGATAAATGGGTAGAACTGATCAAACTAAGGTCGCCGTTGGGAAAGATTTATATGCTTGGTGCTCAATCAGATTACGATCTCTGTCAGCGTATAATCGAAAAATCTCAAATCAAAAACGCTGAAAACCTTTGCGGTAAACTGACCTTACCAGAATCGGCAGCCCTCATTCGCGATGCGCAAAGAACTTATGTAAATGACAGCGGACCCCTACATTTGGCATCTTCCATGAATGCACGGGTTACGGCTTTTTTCTGTTCGACAACACCAAATTTTGGTTTCGGACCACTTTCCGAGGACTCTGAAATCATTGAAACGAGTGAAAAACTTTCTTGTAAACCTTGCGGAATACATGGATATCGTTCTTGTCCGCATGGACATTTTGCATGTGGTACAACCATAGATGTTAGAGTTTCAAAGTCATGACGAAATCTTCCATGAGAAATCCATTTCCAATATCGATATCTTCTTCTCGAACGATTTGAAAACCCACCTTTTTGTAAAAATTCACAGCCTTATTGAACCGGTTGACATTCAGCGTGATCATGTTTTGACCCAGTGTTGTCGCAAATTTGCAAGCATACAAGAAAGCGGTCTTTCCATATCCTCTCCTCTGAACTTCGGGTAATAAATACAACTTATGAATCTTCATACAACCCAATTCCGGATGATTCAGTTCTACAACCATAAAACCTATGGCATGGTCTACTTCCTGAAAAATAAAAAACCTATGTCCCGATTGCATTTGATTTTCTAACAAAACCGTATTGTACATCCAGTCCAGCATATACCGAATTTGTTCAACAGACAAAATTTGCGAGAAGGTATCAGGCCAAATTTGTTCGGCGAGAGATCGGATCAAAAGAGCATCCGTATATAATGCAGGTCGAATCTCCATTAATTCTTTACAAAACGAACCTGCTGCACATGCCCTTTTCGTTCGAGTCGCACAAAATAGATGCCGGAACGCAGGTCCCCAACATATACAGAAGCATTTTTCGTCTTCCTTAAAATCATTCTTCCACGATCATCAATAATTTCAACCCGATCCGGCAACTCATCCAACAGCGTAAAAAACAGAAAATTATTAGCTGGATTAGGGTAAACACCCCAATCTGTTTCCAACTCCAGTTTCTCTGTCCCTGTAGTTAACAGAGCTAATTTAAGGGCGATTTTTGGATCAATTTTACCCCAGCCCCAATGTGTACTACCATTGACGGGGATGACCCCTGTGAAATTATCTTCACGAGCGGTTTCAAAAATAATGTTCCTAACTTGCGCAACAGACAATGAAGGATTAGCCTCGAGAATAAGTGCAACTACTCCAGCAACTATGGCTGAGGAACAGGAGGTACTTGAAAATGGTGCAAAATGATACGTCCTACCGTTGAAATAAATTGAATTATGAGCTGTGCACGTTTGATTTGAAAAAGAAGAGATTGAAGTAATGATGTTTACTCCCGGTGCAGCAATTTCAGGTTTAAGAACATTATCGTATCTCGGACCTAAACTCGAAAATGATGCTCGCGCCTCTTTGATACCGAAAACGCTACCCGAAGGAGGCGGTAAATATGCTGAAACGGCAATGATGCTGTTAGAGCATGCCGGCTCAAAAATGCCGTAATTCTTATCTCCGGCTATGGTTTCGGGGCCTGAGGATACGAAAGCCATTCCCCAATCGGCAAGGTCCTCGGTTGTTTCAATTACATTCCAAAAGTGAACAATACCTGAATTAGCTCGGGCCACGAGCAGCACTTTTAATGAAAACGGATTTTTTACCCGAATGCGCATTTGTGGTCTGCCATTTTGCGGGTGTGACGCATCGGAAGACACACTGTAAAAAATCGTATCCTTTCCATATATCCAAAATGTGTCCAAAGAATTTACACCGGAAGTAGAGGAATAATAGGGTGTTTGATTGATCAAAGTGTTTCCCGAGTTGGTATAGAATTGTAAACCACATTCAAATGAATTTCCGGGTTCTCCCCAAGCGTGAATACTTTGACCCCAAACTTTCGGATGACGGGCATCGAGATAAAAACCAATCATCGACCTTATCGAGTCATTCGAAAAATTCTTTTTAATATGAAAATCCGGTGTACCATTATTTCCGGCAGCACCACAGAAAACTACTCCCAACGAAGCATAGGTATCTATGGCCTGACTAAGAAGCGAGGTGCCATCTAACGTGCCGATGTGGTATACGCCCCAACTGATTTGAATGACCAAACGTTTAGATTCTATCAGCGACTTTTGAAACATCCATTCCCAAGTATCAAGAACAGATGCTTCGTCGGGAAGAAAAGAAGCAAACAAAAATTGTGCTGATTGCGCTATTCCGCGATACGGCGTATTAAATCCACTTCCCCCTGAAGCGGAGGCAACGAGCGTACCATAGACAGGAGAGCCCTGTATGTTTGTGGTATCTGTCCCGACACCACAATATTCCGGAATACTAGCATATTCCGTCCCGTAGGTATATCCCGACGGAGGAGGACCCGAGGTTTTGAATTGATCCCAAACTGCCAAAATACGGGAGAATCTTCTCAAGGTATCATAAAAGATAGGAGAAGTGTAATCAAATCCCCAGTCGCTTAAACCGATGAGGACATTTTTACCCGAGTAGCCGGCAGGCAAATTCAAACTCAAATCTAAAGATTGACCTCCGAACTCTTTCTCAGAATGGTGAAAATGACTATGAATCGGTTTTATTTTACCCGCAAGTTGAATGCTCCTCAAACCATGAAGTTCATGAATCCGATCAAGCATAGCTAAAGGAATTCTTAGAGAGATTACCGAACCAATTTCGGCGCCGGGAATGATGCCCTTCAAGGCTAAATCTGAACGTGTAAAGCCCTCCTTTTTTTCTCCTAGGAAGGAAACGAAATATTCTTCTTTAATCCGTTGAATAGCAAATCGTTCCATTGCCTCTTCAGAAGGGTTGCCCTGATTCATCAAACAATCTTTTTGTATAAAACGAATGTCTGCCCGCGTATTTCCGGGAATCATGACCTGTGTACGAACACTCAAATAAAGAAACAATGCTGTAAGCGTCAATATGACTTTCATTCCGTATTTGTTGGACTCGTAAGTTTAACAAAAAAATAGGAGTTATAAATTGACATTTAGTTGTATGATATACTTTATTTCATTAAATTGCCTTAAATTTCATTCGCTATGAGCACAGCTATCACGGAAGGAGTTCAAATTACCGTAAATACAAACTTCAGATACGATTTGTCCAACATAGGAGAGAATCAATATTTTTTTAACTACCACATTGAAATGCAGAATTTCAACAGTTTCAATGTTCAGTTGTTGCATCGAGACTGGTACATATTTGACTCTCTGAATGATCCTCATTTTGTGAGCGGTGAAGGAGTGGTTGGAGAACAACCCGTCATACGTCCAGATGAAAAATTTAGCTACACAAGCGGTTGTGAACTTTTTTCAGAGATCGGCTTTATGAAAGGATTTTACACGTTTAAGAACCTGCGAACAGGAAAGTTTTTCCAAGTATATATCCCTGTTTTTCAATTAGTTTATCCTCACAGACTCAATTAAGTTTTACGTTTTAAACTTTTACTAAGCTCACAATATGTGGGGCTTAATGAGATTTCTTCAAAACTCCGGTATTTGAACGTGATCTTTGAAATTGCCTATGCTCGGACACTAAAACTCAAAGTAGGCCTATTTACGTTGTAAAATTTTATCCGCATGAAAGTCGGAGATGTTGATAATCATCTTAGATAACAAATGCTACTTTTGTAAAAAACATGCTTCTTTATGTCAAATGCCATTTTCAATGTACCTGTAGCGAAGAATGAACCGGTTACCGCATATATACCCACGTCTCCGGAAAGAGCTTCTCTACTTTCCAAATACCAATGTATGTATGATCAACCACCGATTGACATACCACTACATATTGGAGGCAGAGAGATACGAACTGAAGATAAAAAGCCTCTGACTTCCCCTCACGAACATCATAAGATTCTCGCCTACTACAATGTAGGAACAAGCGAACATGTACAAAATGCCATTGAGGCTTCATTAAAAGCAAAAAGTGAATGGGCGGCTCTTCCCTGGGAAGAACGCGCAGCTATTTTTTTAAAAGCTGCCGATTTGTTGGCAGGACCATTCAGAGATCAAATGAACGCAGCAACTATGCTGGCACAATCAAAGAATGTCTATCAGTCAGAAATAGACGCCGCTTGCGAATTAATCGATTTTTTTCGATTCAATGTTCAGTATATGACCCAAATTTATAGGGATCAACCTGAATCATTGCCGGGAATGTGGAATCGATTGGAGTATCGTCCGCTGGAAGGATTCGTGTTTGCATTAACCCCTTTCAACTTTACTTCAATTGCTGCGAATCTTTGTGCTGCACCTGCAATGATGGGAAATGTAGTAGTCTGGAAACCAGCAGAATCGCAAATATACTCCGCACAAGTAATTATGGAATTGTTTAAGGCTGCCGGGGTACCGGATGGCGTAATCAATATGGTTACCGTTAGTGGACAAGTCGCAGGAGAGGTCATCTTTAAACACAAGGATTTCGCTGGCTTGCATTTCACCGGATCTACCGGTGTATTCAGAAAATTGTGGAAAGACATAGCAAGTAATCTTGAAATCTATAGATCCTACCCCAAAATAGTAGGAGAAACAGGTGGAAAAGATTTCGTTATGGTTCATCAAAGCGCGGATGCCGCTCAAGTAGCTACTGCCCTTTCTCGTGGTGCCTTTGAATATCAGGGCCAAAAATGTTCTGCTGCCTCAAGAGCCTATATTCCCTCTAGTCTGTGGCCGGAAGTAAAGGGTATTCTCGTTGCACAGGTCACTTCTTTTAAGATGGGATCACCGGAAGACACTTCAAATTTTATAAATGCTGTTATTGACGCCAGTGCATTTGAAAAGATTTCGGCATACATCGACTATTGTAAAGAGCAAGCAGACGCTGAAATCATTGCCGGCGGAAATTATGACCGCACTAAGGGATACTTTATTGAGCCAACCGTCGTGGTGACCACAAATCCCAAATTTCGTACGATGTGCGAAGAGATTTTTGGTCCCGTTTTGACTATTTACATATATCAAGACGACGCATACGAAGCTACGTTGAGACTTGTCGACAGCACTTCAGAGTACGCATTGACAGGCTCGATCATGGCACGCGACCGTTACGCTATCCAAACTGCAACGGAGTTACTTCAACATGCGGCCGGAAATTTCTATATTAATGATAAACCCACAGGAGCCGTAGTTGGACAGCAACCATTCGGTGGTGCGAGGGGCTCCGGAACTAATGACAAAGCAGGTGCAGCAATGAACCTGATGCGCTGGGTCTCTGCACGAACAATAAAAGAAACATTCGTGCCGCCAACAGATTATAGATATCCTTTTTTGGGATAGAAAATAGAGTAAATATCTACGTAAAGAATCATAAAGACCTGAAATCATCAGACTTTTGTAAAAAACTTTATTTCAAGCACTTGAAATAGTCGAAAGGCTCTAAACACTCTTTACACTGATATTGCGCTTTGCAGGATGTACTTCCAAAAAAAGAAACCATCCGAGTATTTTCAGAAGAACACCTTGGACAAGCCACCTTGGGCGGATCTGCAAACAAGACGGATTTATCCACCTCATTTACCGGAGGAGCAATGCCGTATTCAAGCAATTTGTTTCGTCCATTCGATGAAATCCAGTCGGTTGTCCAAGCAGGTGATAAAACCAGATCAACTTTAACCTGATTTATTCCTTCTCTTTTTAATTTTACAACTATATCATCCTCAATAGTTTTCATTGCTGGGCAACCACTATATGTAGGTGTGATTTTAATGTGGCAGATAGAGTCATACACACTGACCTCTCGAACTACCCCTAAATCAATAATAGAGAGCACAGGTATTTCAGGATCAACAACTTCTTCTAACCATTGCCAAATTTGATCAGTCGTTACCATTGCATGTTGGGATAAGCACGCTGCATATATTGCAACTCCGCCAAAATATAGCCCAGATGTTCAGAATGCAACCCCCTTCTTCCTCCGGAATATTTCCAATTATTTAAAGGTATCGTTAGCTTGGCTTCCTCTAATACACGATCAACGATGGCCTTCCACTCTTCTTTTATTTCAATCATATCAGGAACTATGCCATCAGTAATCAAACTATTTTCTGTCTCATCCTGATCAAAGAGTTCGTCA
>JBIKYP010000124.1:0-4448 GCA_044355195.1 Crocinitomicaceae bacterium
CATTCGGAAGGCACCGTAGCAAGTAGCTTTAACACTCAGTTTATCGATGACCGTAATACCAAATGGGTGCCGATCATCGAACAATCGATTCAAGAAAAACCTTGCTTCATTGCCGTGGGAGCCGGTCATCTCGGCGGACCAAACGGACTTATACGCCAATTGATGAGGAAAGGCTATCAGCTTACTCCTGTAAAAATGTAACCTGTTCTTGAAAATAATTTCCGAATAATAAATCATTCGGAGCTTTGCACTAACAAATCAAAACTTTATTTTTGAGAACTAAAATTAATCGTTACTAATACCACCCAAAATGAGTGTACTCGTAAACAAAGATTCTAAAATTATTGTACAAGGATTTACTGGAAGTGAAGGAACGTTCCACGCAGGTCAGATGATCGAATATGGGACGAATGTTGTGGGGGGCGTTACTCCCGGAAAAGGTGGGAGCACTCATTTGGAACGGCCGGTTTTCAACACCGTTATTGATGCTGTTAAGTCAACAGGAGCAGATGTATCCATCATTTTCGTACCACCTGCATTCGCAGCAGATGCCATCATGGAAGCTGCCGAAGCCGGAATCAAGGTAATTGTTTGCATTACAGAAGGAATCCCTATCAAAGACATGATTGTGGCTCGCGAGTATATCAAAGTATTCAATTGCCGATTGATCGGACCTAACTGTCCGGGAATCATTACGGCAGGGGAAGCTAAGGTAGGTATTATGCCCGGGTTTGTATTTAAAAAAGGTAAAATTGGAATTGTTTCCAAATCAGGCACATTGACTTACGAAGCAGCCGACCAGGTAGCAAAAGCAGGATTGGGAATAACTACCGCCATAGGCATTGGTGGAGATCCAATCATTGGTACTACTACTCGTGAAGCGGTCGAACTACTAATGAATGACCCTGAAACAGAGGGTATCGTAATGATTGGTGAAATTGGTGGAAACCTGGAGGCAATAGCTGCCAGATGGATCAAAGAAAATGCTAAGAAACCGGTGGTAGGATTTATTGCAGGTGAAACTGCCCCTAAAGGTCGTACGATGGGGCACGCAGGTGCTATCGTTGGTGGTGCCGATGACACCGCTGAAGCCAAAAAACGTATAATGAGAGAGTGTGGTATTCATGTGGTTGACTCTCCTGCACACATAGGTTCAAAAATGGCGGAGGTGCTTGGAGTTACGGTTTAAAACTTTCGTTGTTTCGAGTGCTGTTCTCGAAAAACCGGCTTGTTTTGAAAACTCCGTTCATGCACAATCCTCGCATTAAAGATCACAGATCGGTAATATTGACCTAAAAATGCTATATGCCATAGTCGATATTGAAACTACCGGAGGAAGCCCGAAAGCATCTAAAATTACAGAGATTGCCATTTTTAAACACAACGGTAAGAAGATTATTGATGAGTTTATAAGTCTCATCAATCCGGAGATGACTATTCCTGACTTTATTGTCCGATTAACGGGTATCAGTGACAAAATGGTTGAGCATGCTCCCAAGTTTTATGAAGTTGCCAAACAGATCATTGAATTCACAGAGGATTGCGTGTTTGTGGCACATAACGTAGGATTTGACTATAGTGTGCTGCGCCAAGAGTTCAAATGGTTGGGTTACGATTTCAGGAAACCTCATCTTTGCACGGTAATTACCTCTCGTTATGTACTTCCGGGACATGAGTCTTACAGCCTAGGAAAACTTTCCAAAAATCTGGGAATAGAAATAAAAGGAAGACATCGAGCCGGCGGAGATGCATTAGCTACAGCTCATTTATTCAAAATACTTTATGAAAAGGATGACTCTCGCCTAATTTCGTTCATTCAGGAAGAAATCAATCCCAAAATTCTTCATCCCAATTTAGATCTCGAAGCACTAGATGAAATACCATCATCAACAGGAGTATATCGATTTTACAATGAGGGAAATCAACTCATTTATATCGGTAAGAGCAAACAAATAAAAACGCGCATTCATCAGCATATCCGGAATACAAAATCAAGAAAAGGAATACAAATGGCCAAGGAGATTTCAAGAATTGAATATGATCTGACCGGTTCAGAAGTAATCGCCATGTTACTTGAATCTCAATTGATAAAACAATACAAACCTATCTACAATCGTCGTTTAATTAAAAGTAAATTCCCGTTTGGTATTTACGATGAAGTTTCTTCAGATGGCTATTTAGTGCTTAAAATTGAAAGAACCGAAAAGCGTGAAACAATCCCTTTAATCAGCTTCACAACCCGGCTGGAAGCTACAAACTACCTGGGATACGTTTGCGAAAAGCATGAGTTATGCCAAAAGTTATGCGGCCTTTACCCCACAAGCTCTTCCTGTTTTCATTACACCATAAAAAAGTGTAACGGTGCCTGCATAAAGGAAGAAAACTCGGAAAGCTACAATTTACGGGTTCAAACCTTGGTTGATCAACTGACCTTTCGGGGTGAAAGCTTTTACATCATTGATCGTGGACGAAATAAAAACGAAAAAAGCCTGATTCTCATAGAACGTGGATCTATCTGCGGTTTCGGATATGCTCCCTATCACTTTCAGAGTCAACCCTTATTCAAATGGAGCAGATATATCGAATACTATCAAGAGGACAGAGATGCGCGAAGTATTCTTAATCAGTTCATGAACCACCGAAAGAGTTTTCAGATCATTCGATTTTAAAAAAGTTGACTGATTAGTCGACTTAGCTCATTATTATACACTACTTGCGATTTTCTATGCCTTCAATCGCTTAGAAAAGTCGATGAGTATAGGAGTTGCAACACAAAGAGATGAATATGTTCCGATAACCACTCCAACTAACAGAGCGAAAAGGAATCCCTTAATTGCAGAACCGCCAAAGATGAACATAATTAAAACAACCACGAATAGAATCATGGACGTATTAAACGTACGACTTAACGTAGTATTCAGCGACTTATTGATAATTTCATAGTGATGATCGTCTTCCTTACTGTTTCGAAGATTTTCACGGATTCTATCAAAAACGATTACTGTATCATTCATGGAATAACCTATAACAGTAAGTATGGCTGCAATAAATGCCTGGTTAATATCTAATGAGAAAGGTAAAATCCCATGCAAAAGCGCAAAGACAGAAATAACAAAAAATGCATCGTGAATCAAACCGACTATTGCACCAATCGAATACTGCCAGTGGCCAAAACGAATTAGAATGTATGCAAAGATGGCAACAAGAGACAAAAGAATCATTACATATGAATCGGTCGACAACTGATTTGAGATGGAAGCCGAAACACTCCGTGATTCAATAATTTGAAAGTTACCCGTTTTCGATTTGTTACTCTCCAGACCTTCAAGCAATTTTTTGCGCACCATTTCGGTAGCACCATCATTCTTAGCCATAAAGTTCGTAATGATCTCCACGTTGTATTCATTGGATTTCGTTTTGAGATCAATTGATGCAACCTCACCATTCTCCACAAAGACCTTTGATAAACCGGAACGGATATGCTCTATATCTGCCTTCTTATCAAACTTCACTACATACGTTCTGCCCCCTGTAAACTCAACGCTTGGCTTTAGACCTCTTGTAAACAAAGCTGCCACACCAACTAAGGTTACCGTAACTGAGAAAATGTAGAAGTATTTACGTTTTCCAACCCAGTCGAAATGTAAGTTCTGAAAAAGTCCTTCTGACATTTTTGTAAAGAAGCTGATGCCCTTTCCCTTCTCCATCCAACGGGTAATAACAAGTTTTGAAATAACAATCGCAGAAAAGATGGATGTAAATATACCGATGATCAGCGTGGTTGCAAAAGACTCTATTTCGCCTGTTCCAAAAACTTTCAATATCACTGCAACCAAAAGGTGCGTTACGTTTGCGTCGATAATCGAAGGAAGTGCCTTTTTAAATCCAAGATCGATCGATCCTGCAACATCAACCCCTCTGTATTGTTCTTCACGAATACGCTCAAAAATAAGAATGTTCGCATCAACAGCAGTACCAATGGTAAGAACGATACCTGCTATCCCTGCAAGTGTCAATACCGCACCAAAAGATGCAAGACAGCCAAAAATGAATACCACATTTGCGGCAAGGGCGATATTCGCCGCGATTCCACCTTTGTTGTAATAAAGATACATGTATATAAGCACCGCCAAAAAGGCAACCGCAAACGAAATTAATCCTGCCTGTGAATTCTCAGATCCGATTGTTGGTCCAACCTTCGTTTGTTCCTTAATCACACAAGGAGCAGGAAGCGCTCCGCCATTTAACAAACCTGCAAGATCCTTTGCCTCATCGATCGTAAAAGAACCTGATATCTGGGTATTACCACCTGTAATGGCATTGATTACCCTTGGAGCACTATAGACCACATCATCCATAGTGATCGCAACAATTTTGTTGACGTTATCCGAAGTCATCTCAGCCCACTTTTCAGCCCCTTCCTCTGTCATGGATAGATCGACCGTAAT
>JBIKYP010000041.1:0-19894 GCA_044355195.1 Crocinitomicaceae bacterium
GTCGTAGCCGGTAGAAGCGCTCTTAATATCCTTTCCTCCTACCTTAGCCTTCCCATTTTCAGGTATTCGGATAGCATAAAGCACATACGCTTTTTCCTTGGAATTTACTGCTACCTCTTCAACGTCTGCAGACCACATGAACTTAATATCTTCCGGGAAGACACTTAAGACATCATCTCTTTTCAATATAGCCTCTACGGCTGACTTATTTTCAGACGAAACATAACCCAAGGCATACTCACCTGCCGGTTTTACTAAATCGGCAAGACCTTTTTCCGCACCTCCCAAAGAGGACAGTGAACTCAGACTGTCAGTATTTGTAGTATCGGTAGAATCTTTTTTAGCTGTCTCATCCTCTACTTTCACTTCTTTCGACCTAGAAACTACGCCCGCTTGCTGCCATTGCGACGCAATTTCAGTAGGAAAATACGTTTCATAAAATTGAAGATTAGCAGTAGATTGCAATTTAGCTGCAACTGTGGCTTCATCCTGAACTCCAGGAAGTTCGATATATAAACGGTTGTTAACGAGATCTCGCTGAATATTTGGCTGAGCAACACCGAACTGGTTAATCCTCTTACTCATAATCTGTTCCACGCCATCCATGGAAGAAGATGCAATCCTTCTAAAGAAGGCTTCAACATCATCATCAGAGGAGTTTACGCCTAAACCTTCCAACTCCGATGTTGCCAACAAACGAACTACCGGTAGTTTGTTGATGCGCTTATTTTCTTTAATGAACAAAGAGATAAAATCACCTCCCTTTGATGCATAAATAGAAGAAGCTCGTTCAAATGGTTTTTTAAATTGAAGATCTCTGGGATTTCGCGCAAAATTCTTAACCATTTCAGGTATAGAAATTTCCAAAGTGACACTCATTCCACCTACCAAATCCAGACCAAATGCCAAACTACGTTTCTTTGTTTCAGCGAATGTAGATCCAAAAATCGGGTACACTTTATTTTCTGCTCTCTCCTTAAGAATTTGATTGACGAATGCAGCCTTTGCAAGGGCTTTGCCTTCAGGAGAGTTAAAATGAGCGTAGGTTCCGTTGGGCAACAAGGCGCTATCCCCTGTTGTGGCCGCCTGTTTTCTCAAAGCGGCAACGCGGTCATCAGCCTCTCTGTCAGCTTTTTTCTCTACCGAATTCGAAACCCAGGTAAATGAGAGCTGATAAATACAAACAGCAGATAATACTATCGTTAAAAACCAAAAAAATCCTTTATTGCGCATGTCGTTTGAACATTAAGTTATCTATACAAGGTCGCAAATATAGAATTTAGGATGATTAAATTCAACAATGCATTCAACCTCTTTCATAACTTTTTGAACATACAGTAACAAAGGTCGAGAAAGGATCGCTAATTATTTCTTTAGACTCTTAGCAAAATCGATCAATTTCGTTGCAAAAGCGCTCCAGCTGTTTAGTTCATTTTCCTTGCGAATAAACTCAGCGGCACTCCATCTCAAATCACTCTCAAAAAATTCTTCAATGCCATTTTTGATAGCCTCAGGACTAACATCCTTTATAATCAAACCTGTTTTTTTATGTTCAAAAGATTCTTTCAGTCCCCCCACGTTCGTTGCAATTACGGGAATCTCGAAGTACTTTGCAATACTTATGATACCACTTTGCGTGGCAGATCTGTAAGGTAAAACGCATACATCAGCCGCCGAAAAAAAGGTAGTTACCTGTTCATCATCAATGTATTGATTGAATAATCTTACTCTACCAGTAAGACCTTTGTTGAGAATTTGTTCTTCATATTTTGCAAATGATCCATACACCTCTCCTGCAATAATTAACTCATAACTGTCGTCAAGTAGTTCGAGTGCATCAATTAACAAATCCAATCCTTTGTAATCACGAATTATTCCAAAAAACAGCAGGATCTTATGATTGAATGAACTACCTAATCCCAATGCATCAAGGGCTTTTTCACGATCCATTTTCGTTCCAAATTGATTGTAAACAGGATGATCAATACGAAGATATCTGGCATTCGGACGCACACTGAGCAGATCTTGCAATACCTTATCTGACATCACAATAAACCCATCATTTCTCTTTAAGAAATAGCGGTTAAATGCTGAATCAAAAAAACGTTTCTCATGCGGAACAACATTATCTAAAATACTCACCCGAACCGCCCTTCCCTTCATTTTACCCAATACATATCCCAAGCAGGGAGCAAAAAAGGTCATCCAATATTTTGTGATAACAATATCCGGATTTTCCTTTCGAACTCTTCCGGCCGTCTTTAGATAGGTAAACGGATTTATCGTATCCAAAATTCGCAATGCCGGTATCGGATCCGCCTTATCTTGTTTGGTTACAAACTGAGTTTGTCCCGGAAACAAAAAATCAGGATACTGACGCGTAAATGTAAATGCTTTAACATCGTGAATAGACTCTATTTCTCTATATAACAAAGCATTAAACTGAGCTATACCTCCTCTAAACGGATAAAAGGTTGACAAAAAAAGGACTTTCATGCGCCAACTAACTTCGAGACAACGTCCATAACTGTATCAGGTTTCAACTGTTCCATACAAGAGGTTTCGTATTTACAGGTATTCCCATAATAACATTCACATATTTTATCAGGTTCTACAATTTCGCCGCGACCGTAAAGTTCAAATTCGTGCCTATTGAATATATTATTCATAAGTACTATTTGTTTCTGAAGTGCAGTAGCTATATGCATCATCATAGACACCTGAGTAACGATGATATCACAAGAATTAGTTATTGCAATAAACTCCTCCAAACTAAAATGCCCGGGATAATAGACTGACGACTCGCTACTCATTTTAACATTCTTGTCATGTTCAAGTTCTCCACCCAAAAAAACGGGAAAAAATCCTTGCTTCTTGAGTTCTAAAGCCAATGTTACCCATGACTCTTCAGACCACAGTCGGGTATTCCACCGGGGGCCGCATCCCGAATTTAATCCAACAATCTTTTTTCCTTCCGAAAGTTCATGCATCCGTTTATTCCAATTCTCTGCTAATTTCTGATTGAGATTGATCAAGTATGGCTCATAATTAAACTTCAAATCACAAATCTCAAATATTTCCTCGAGGTAACTTTTTGTGTTGGTTTTTGATAATTGATCGAAAAAACCTGTCAACAACTTATGCTCGGCGGCCGAGGTTGCAGCAGCTATGTGACCATCTTTTTGAATGTATCCGAATTTTTCTTTCGCATTTACCTTTTCAAGTAATATGCATGCCTCGGCATCCTTGTCCAGATTTATGGCGATGTCAAAAGTTGAATTTGAAATGATATACAGGGATACGGCATCGAGTTTATGAACAGCATCAATCTGATTTTTAGGCAATATGTCCGGAGAATGCGTCAACCATGTAAAATGAGCATCCGGATAGGTCTCTTTTAATTTAACAAAAAGAGGCGTTGTTCGAATTACATCGCCTAACGCACCCAGTTTAATGATTAAAATTCGCTTGGATATCCTTTTGTACTCCGAACAAACGCTACACGTTGAATCCAACTGCTTACTTGGCTTACAAGGGATGGAACCGATAAAATGCTTACAATCAAATTTAACATCCGTCATTCTCATAATTCAATTCTTTCATCCAAAAGTAATGAACCCGTTAATATAACGATCAACACGTTATATTATTTGAACAAAGGATCAACGCACCTACGAGCGTTAGTGCGAAGAATTTTCATTTGCAAATTATAAAGAAACTATTCAAACAATGTTCTTTCCAAGAAGCACCACTCAACAATAGCAGCAGACTCAGCCGAATGAAAGATAAATTACGTGTCATTAAGCTCAAGAGAACGCAGAAACGGGGCAATTACTGAATCCCGTAGTTAGTAATCGTGTAGAACAGCTCTTTGCCGGATTTCACGTTGGTGGTATTGAAACCTACAATCTTCAAATCTTTGTAGTACTTAGAAATCATGCCGACGTTTTTGGCATACACTTCATATTTTCGACGGTAATCAATCATTGAAACGAAATTTTCCTGATCAACCACTAGGGAACTGTCAAAAGCGTGCTGACCTACCTTAACATACTCATTAATATTACTATATTCTGAGGTCTGTTCTTCAAACATATTGAATACATTCGGATTCCAGGTTTTCTTTGATGTCGGGGGGAATACAAGTTTTATAATCCGTTGATTTTCCTCCACGAGTTCCGCCCTATGATCCACAATAATAGCAGTCCATATATCTGTTTGTAACCAACTATCGGATGAAGAATTTCTCTTAAATCGGATAAACCTTCTTGCAACACGACCTTCATTATCAATAATGGTGTCTCCGACTAATGTCCGTAATTGATAATGCATCGTATCATGAGGTATGGAAGCGTTCTCATCGTGAATTATCTCCGTCACATCATAATCAATATATCTTCCCTGAAGGAGTCCAAAATAATCATAATACATATTAATTACCGTATCATCCTTCTTACAAGAAGAAAGTGTCAGAATTAGCATTATCGGAACAACAATTTTTTTAAAAGATAACATCGCACCAATATACAAGTTATTCATCAAAAAAAGAAGCTTGTAATCCCATTAAACGCAAAGAACAATCATGGATAATTATCGAAAAAGGCATGAATTCAATTCTCTGATTTCTTCGCGTTGAACTTGATCTGATTAATTCGAACCTCTAATTCTTTGCCTTGGATGTGTCTGCCATCCAGATAATATTGCTTACTCACTACTTTACCCGCAGCGTCATACGCAAAGGACCAACCGTGTTTAAATCCATTGCTGTAGCTTTCTTCGATCGTCTTGGAACCCGTAACATCATAATTTATCCAAACTCCTGTTTTACGATTCATGTCATAGAAGCCTTTTGTTTTAGGCGAACCACCTTGAAAGTATTCCAGGTATTCTCCGTCATACTTTCCTTCTTTGAAATTAGCGATAGATAAAATCCATAACGATTTATCATTAGGATCTTCAGGGACATAATACACCGTTGTTTTCCCATTCAAAAGATCATTTTTATAGGATTCTTTGTTGATGAGCCTTCCCGAAGGTGAATAATTACACCAGATCGAATCTTTCTTAAAATCTCTAAATACACCTTTGCTCATGACATCACCATTTTCATGATAGTACACTCCCTCTGAACGATTTGAGTTCTCAACATGATTAATAATGGCTTTCAATTTTGAAGATGGATAGTAATATGTAAATGTACCTACCGGCCTGTCATCCTTAAACTGACCTCTGTATTGAAAAACCCTGGTACCGGGATACACTTTCGACCAGGAACCCTGCTTTTGACCATTGGCATCGGTTACGTTCTGTGAAAAAACCGATGACACGAAAAGAAACATTACACCAAAAAGTATTCTCATGGTAAAATAAGTGTTCGAAAATCAGTTAAACTATTCAAGGTCAGATCTGCCTGCACACCAATGGATTCAACGGTTTGTATTCGGACAGTTTTCATGCCAAGATTTTTACCAAACAGAATGTCTGTATCGGAATCGCCCACCATGACTGACTTTCCGAAGTCGATCATTTTATGTTGCCGTTGGGCCAAAAGCGCCATCCCAGGTTTGGGTTTTCGCAACTGATTGTGAGGCCCGTCCATATCGGGAGCGTAATAACAGCCATTCAATTCTCCCCCCAAGCGATCCACCTGTTGCATCAGATGAAGATGAATTTCTTTGAGATTGTTTTCAGTCATCAATCCTTTCCCTATACCTTGCTGATTAGTCACAACGAAAACCAACCCAAAAATGTCAGAAAGTCGGGCAATGCTCTCTATTGCACCGGGCAAGGGAACAAATTCTTCAACAGAGCGAACATAGCCACCCATAATTCGTTCGTTAACTACTCCATCCCGGTCGAGAAAGAGCGTCCACGATTTATCAATATTCCATAATTCAGGATCCAATTTCCCGCTCAATTAAATATACGTTACGTGTCACACTGTTCCGTCCGATTAATTCCGCAAGAAATCCTGCCAGAAAGAACTGTACGCCAATAATCATGGAAGTTAATGCAATGTAAAACTCGGTTCGCTCAGCAATCAATTTGCCGGATGTATGCAAAAACAGTTTGTCTACCCCTATGTACACGGCAAAAATGAACCCCACAAAAAATGTAAGTGTTCCCAGCGCACCGAACAAATGCATGGGCTTTTTACCGAATTTGCCCATGAAAACAACCGTAAGCAAATCAAGAGGTCCGTTTAAAAAACGGTTGAACCCGAACTTCGAAGTTCCGTATTTGCGAGCCTGATGCTCCACTACTTTTTCCCCGATGCGGTTAAATCCTGCGTATTTTGCCAGTGGTGGAATGTAGCGGTGCATATCTCCGTATAATTCAATACTCTTTACAACTGCAAGCTTATAGGCCTTCAACCCACAATTAAAATCGTGCAGTTTGATTCCGGTAAGTTGACGAGCCGCCCAATTGTACAATTTTGTGGGTATTGTTTTGGTATACGGATCAAAGCGCTTTTTTTTCCAACCTGAAACAACATCGAAGTCTTCCGCCGTAATCATTCTGTACAACTCAGGAATCTCGTCCGGCGAATCCTGAAGGTCGGCATCCATGGTGATTACTACCCGACCTGTTGAGGCCTCAAAACCCTTTTGCAATGCTGCCGATTTTCCGTAATTCCTTTGAAACTTTATTCCACGAACGAACGGGTCTTTGCTATTCAACTCTTCTATTTCCTTCCACGAATTATCCTTACTTCCGTCATCGACAAATATGATCTCATAGCTAAATGAATTTTCCTTTAATACACGAATAATCCAGGAATGCAACTCTACAAGTGATTCTTCCTCATTCAATAAAGGAATTACAATCGAAATATCGGTAATTCTGCTCAAAACCATCTTATTTAATGGAACAAATATAAGGAAAGGTCTTTCCATGCTAGACAAAGCACAAAACCGAAATCAACATTCATTCTTTCATAACCAATCTTACATGAGAACCTATTTGAATGAGGTACGATCCGCCGGACAGTTCTGAAAGATCAATTTGCGTTTTTTCAGAAGTAATTTTTCCTGTTTTAATGACTTTCCCATTTAATTCAATCAACTGATATTCTTCACTGTCAGATTCTACAAAGAGCTTGTCTGTAAAGGGATTCGGGTAAACGGAAAAATTATCAGTCACTTCATTTTGCCCTAGAGCAGTTCCGTTTGTTATAACGAAATAATCAATTCCTGACTCGGTAATATTAACAAAAGGGTTATCATCCGAGATAGAAAATGAAATCGTCATGGATGAAGTGGGGCTAATATAATCAAGCAATCGATAACTTCGGAAATTCCATTGATAAAAAATAGAGAGATCCGGCGGTAATACATCAATTAAAACAGAACTCACGCCATTATTTACCGAAACCTTCAATGTGTCTCTTAATAAGTACCCATGATACGAATATAGCCAATAGAAAAAATTAAGATACGGGTCGGAAAGAGATGAGAGATCCATTATTGGGGAGTTAAGAATAGTTGAACCGCCATCCACATCATCGGCATCAGGATCAGGGTTAGGATTGTTACCTGTTACATAGGCCAAGTCTGTACAATCCGAATCAGCGTCTTTAGCAGGAGCTGAGTTAGTGGATGTTGTATTTGGCTTACCCCTATCCCAAAGTCCCTTATTGGCCGTACCTGAAACCTGCCAACCCAGATCGAATGAAAAATCATCATAATAACCTCTAACCAGATAGATATTCAATTCTCCGGTTGTATGATTAATTTCTTGCTCAAAACACTCGGTTACGTATCCCCACTTTCCCACCGTAACCTTATAATTAACCTCGTAAAAAAGAGTTAAAGTTTCTTGTCCTTGTCCGTTGGTAACTCCGGAATGCTCATTCAAGGTAGTTTGCAACAACACATTGGCATCCATTATGGGTTGAGAAGTTTTATAATCAAACACATTTACAGATAAGGGATAAGTCGGAATCGGCACAAGTTGTACGTTTTTTGTAGTAATCACGCCCTGAGTCAACTCTACAGAAATAGTTTGAGCGTAATATCCAACTTTTGAGAAGGTAACACTGAACGTTCCATTTCCCAAAATTCCTGTTTTGTAAATCCCATCTGAACGAGACTCTTCGATGTGCGTATCGGTATTGATTTGAATTTTTACCCCGGATACAGATAATCCTGACTGAGCATTGCTGATTACTCCTTCCAGATAGGACGCCTTTTTGTAATCTACTCCGAGAACAAATAGTCCTTCTTCAATGTCACTAGCGACAATGATACCGGATGGCAAATAAGGATACACTCCCCAAACTCCTTCAAAGCCGGAGGTTTGACCCGGATAGGTATCAAACTCCACAACCTTGATGATGTTATCGGGATACGTAATATCATTAACAATAACCCCCTCCGAAAAATAGCTTGAAATCAAAAAATCGCCACGAACATGTACATTATGAGGTATGCTCTGAGGAGCATTTCGGGATCGGTCTGTTTCACGAATATCCTGAGGATCGGTAATATTATATGCTGCAATGTAAGCACCCGAAACCTCATCGGAAGTGTAAACGGTTTTGCCATCAGTTGACGGCCAAACACTGTGAGAAAAATTATTAGGCGTATTCCTTGTACCAAGCACTATTGGATTAGACTTATCTGAAACATCAACCAAACTGAAAAATCCATCTATGATATGCGCTAAAAACATGGTGTCATTTCTAACATATCCGTCATGAACATACCATTGGTCGAAATATCCTACTTCAACGGGATGAATAGGATCGGAATGTACATCCAGAATTAGCGCTCCACCATTACCCCTGTTGGAGCCAAAGACGTAAGCAAAGCCATTTTTATCGATAAAACAAGTATGGGCAGAAAGTAGTTTGGGTGTTGTATCTCCGAGATAGGTATGAACAGGCAAAGCCTGAGAATTAGGCAATGGAGAAAGATCAATTATGGTTAAACCATCATCGGCTTCCGTTGTGACATAAGCAAAATCACCATAAACACAAGGGTCGCGCCAAGGTGAAGTAGAACCGGCAATCCAAAATACCTCAGAGGGCTGACTTGGGTCTGAAATGTCCAAAACAGACGTTCCTTTAGACGTTCCTACAATAGCATACTCCTTTCCTGTTTCATCTACATAACCCCATACATCATTTAAAGTTGCATCATGTAACTGCCGGTAGTTCACATGAGATAACAAAGTCATGTTTGTCTGAGCAAAAGAACTACACAGAAGGAATAGAGAGACCGATATCTGACAAAATTTAAACATTTCAATTTTTCCCGTTTAGCCTAAATTTACTTCTCCATCATTGTCTAAAATATCCCGCCTACAAACCAAACCATTCTCGTTTAACAACTCCATAAACTTATAAACAAATGTATCTATTTCGCAAGAAATTCACAATCTTCTTTTTAGGCAACAAAGCTATTTTATGTACCTTTGAGCACCTAAAACCGGTCTATGGAAAAAGAATCCGTAATCCAAAAAACTGACTCGCTAGATTTTGAATCTTTCCGAAAAGAAGTTCTAGAAGATTTTCGTTTAGCTACTATTTCGAGAGAAGCCTCTTTATTGGGCAGAAAAGAAGTTCTTACAGGCAAAGCCAAATTCGGCATCTTTGGTGATGGTAAGGAACTCGTGCAAATTGCACTCTCAAAACAATTTCAAAATGGAGACTTTCGATCCGGATATTATCGCGATCAAACGATAATGATGGCTATCGGCCAATTGAATGTGCAACAATACTTCGCAGGATTGTATGCACATACTGACGAGGAAATCGAGCCTCAATCTGCAGGTCGTCAAATGGGGGGACATTATTCTACGCGCAATCTTGACAAGAACGGAGAGTGGGTAGATTTAATGAAACAGAAAAACAGTTCCGCTGATATTTCCCCAACCGCAGGTCAGATGCCTCGGCTGTTGGGTCTGGCTCAGGCATCAAAAATATACAGGAACAATGATTTGCTTAACAAACTTGAGAAGTTTAAAAAATTCAGTAACAACGGAAATGAAGTAGCATTCGGAACAATTGGTGATGCTTCAACTTCCGAAGGTCCTTTCTGGGAAACGATCAACGCCTCGGGTGTATTGCAAGTACCGATGGTGATGTCCATTTGGGACGATGGATATGGAATTTCAGTTCCACGAGAATTTCAAACTACCAAAGGTAGCATTTCAGAAGCTTTAGCAGGAATGCAGCGCACAAAAGACAAACCCGGCTTCGAGATCTTCATTACTAAAGGTTGGGATTACGAACACCTTTGTGAAACCTATGAAAAAGCTGTTACCATAGCCAGAGAAGAGCACGTTCCTGTTTTGGTTCATGTGAAAGAGGTCAATCAGCCACAAGGTCACAGTACTTCAGGTTCGCATGAGCGATACAAATCGGAGGAAAGACTAAAATGGGAAATTGAATTTGACTGTATCAACAAATTCAAGGAATGGATCCTTTCATTCGATGCAGATGGTCAAACGATTGCCACGTCAGAAGAACTGGAAACGATTCACAAAGAAGCCAAAGATTACGTACGTGAGAGTAAAACGGCTGCGTGGAAAGCCTTTTCTGAGGATGTTCAGAAAGAGCTGAAGGATGTTGTCTCAATGATTCAACATGCGGCTCAAGACAGTCCAAATAGTGCACTTTTATTGAAAGAAGCTGAATCCTTGACGCGCTCATTTGAACCCATTCGAAAAGAAATAATGTCGACCGCCCGCAAGGCTCTACGTATTCTTAGAGAGGAAAACACGTCATCAAAGGCTGCACTTTCCGGGTGGATTCAATCTGCACAGAAGAAAAACCACGAACGCTACAGCTCATTTTTATACTCCGGATCCAAGTCATCTGCACTCAATATTGCTACGGTCGCACCACAATACGACTCATCTGAACATCTGGAGGATGGCCGCATTATTCTTCGCGATAACTACCGCAAAATTTTTGAAAAATATCCGGAGGCCCTTGTTTTTGGTGAAGATACAGGTAAAATCGGTGGGGTGAATCAGACACTGGAGGGTTTACAGGAAATGTTTGGCTCGATCCGAGTCTCAGACACCGGAATTCGTGAATGTACGATTATAGGTCAGGGTATTGGTTTGGCTATGCGCGGGTTACGCCCTATCGCTGAGATTCAATACCTCGATTACCTACTCTATTCAATTCAGGTACTTTCTGATGACCTTTCAACGCTTCAGTATCGGACAAAAGGCGGGCAAAAGGCTCCGCTCATTGTGAGTACGCGTGGTCATCGTCTAGAAGGTATTTGGCACTCAGGTTCCCCGATGGGAATGATTGTAAATTCACTGCGGGGAATGTATATATGTGTACCACGTAACATGACTAAAGCTGCGGGCTTTTACAACTTATTAATGGAGGCAGATGAACCTGCATTAGTTATAGAACCGCTCAATGGATACCGAACAAAAGAACCGATGCCACTGAACATAGGTGAATTCAAGGAAGCCTTGGGTGTACCTGAAGTGGTACGTGAGGGATCTGACTTGACCATTGTTTCGTATGGCTCCACTTTCAATCTGTGCGAAGTTGCCTGCAAACAACTGGCAGAAATGGAAATCGAGGTTGAACTTATTGATATACAAACGTTACTCCCCTTCGATATTCATCATGTCATTTCGAAATCTCTACAAAAAACCAATCGTTTACTCATTGTTGATGAAGATGTGAGCAGTGGTGCCACCGGTTTTATGCTAGATAAAATTCTCGTTGAACAAAAGGGTTACTATCATCTTGATTCTGCACCACATACCTTGAGCGCCAAAGATCATCGTCCAGCCTACGGATCTGATGGAGATTATTTCTCTAAACCAAGTATCGACGACATTATTGAAAAAGCCTACTCAATAATGAATGAAGTTGATCCATTCGAATATCCTTCGATTTATTGAATTGATTTTCAGTCCCTTTAAATTTGTGTTTCTTGTGTTACATAAATAAATATATATTTTACCCTGAATTTCCAACGCAAATACAGACAGAATGAACCCCGTAAGACTATAAATTGGTCAGAAAATCAAAATTTACCTGAGTTAAGGAACTTACACAGATTGATCCAGGAGAAGAATTAGGTTGATCGAAAAGTACTTGTTCCCAATTGGAATTGGGAGAACCTGTGATCACCTATTCTAAGTCGGGACGCGTAGCCTGATCAGCTAGGATACCAACAGAGGAAATGATTGGCCTCAATGAATCGATGGTACTAACTTCATGAATAACCAAACCAATAAGGGTTTTGTCAAAAAGAAAAAAACCTTTCGAAACCGAAAAAAAAATTGAATGTCCAACTGATTGCTCAGCTCGAAGACGAGGTGACTGACTGAAATACTTGCTGACGAAACTGTTCATAAGAAAAGAGGCTGAATCGACTCTAGTCATTCATTAAAACTCATGGTTTGATAAATGATGTAAATCGCATAAAGATGACAGAGAGGGAATCTCAATCCTATTCCATCACCATTACTTTGTGAATAAACACCTCGTTCGCCACATTCACGCGAACAATATATACTCCCCGACTTAGTGCTAGCTCGCCCAGTTCAATCAGATTGAATCCATCTTTTATTTGGAGATTTTTTCTAGCTACAGGTTGGCCTGAAGGCGCTATGAGTTCAACATCTGCAATAGCCTCTACTGGCGAGTTAAAGACACCGGTAATCGTATTCCCCTGTACAGGATTCACAAAATAACATATCCATTCTGCTTCGCAATAAAGTGAGATCATATCGGAATAAACAAACATTCCGTCGTAATCAATTTGCTTGAGGCGGTAATATTTCGTCGATACTAAATCCAATACTTTAGGGCGATAACTGTAACTATAAGTTAATAATTGAGTTGAATTACCCGCGCCATCCACGGTACTAACGATACTCCAATTCTTACCATCTGTTGACTCCTCAATGGTGAAGAAATCATTGTTGTGCTCACTGGCTGTTTGCCATTCGAACCATAGCGAGTTTTCCATACCACAATCAGCAACGAAACTTACCAGTTCTATCGGTAGAGCTGAACTTGAGCTTAATGTAGCACCAAAAAGACTAAAACTGGTTAATCCACTCCACGTGAGCACCTTACTATTGGTGTCACAACTATAATCTACTCCCACAACTACTCCATCAAGGAAAGACGAACCCATCGGCCTATACCACTGTAGACCAGACCTTTTCACCGGAACAAGATCAGACAACTGAGCAGAACTAATATTTACCAAGTCCACGTTAGCATAGTTGCAACTTATCGAATAGATAGGTAAAGTTATACCGCTCGGCTCTACACTCCAATGGCGATTAAGGAATGAAGTGTGGTTAGTATTTAATCCTGGCACCTTAACATTTTTAGTATAGACGGCAACATTTGCTCCAGAATATATTCCCGAGCTTAGGGTAAGGGTTATTGGAGCATAATTTGGTTCACCCAACGGAAAAACATAGCTACCGTTTCCGGAGATACTACGAATGAGCGCACCTGTTCCGGATGTTTGCACAAACGTTGACTCGCCACCACCTGAGATACTTCCACTTACGGTGAGGTTATTATTGCCAATGTTGATTTTGCCATCGACAAATGTTAGCATGCCGCTCACGGTAGTTTCAGATTCAAGTGATATACCTGAACCGTTCATTGTAAGGTTGTAAACATCACCGGAGAAAACACCTGACGGAAGATCTAGCCAGGATGTGTTTGTAAAGTTTACATCACCCTCACCAGCATCAATCACACCGCTGATTCTAGTTACAGAATTACCTGCAATAGTCAAGCTATTTCCTGAAATATCTAATGTGCCCGATATAAGATTAATAGCACCTAAAACTGAACGACTAGCATCAAGTATAACAATGCCGTCCATGCCATTACCTGTATTATTGATAATCAGGCTACCCGTCATACTTGAAGGAAATTCTGCACCAGTAGTTCTTGCAACAACACCACTGTAAACCAATGTGGCTTTCGTGCCCAAATAAACTGGTGACGCGCCAGAATAAGACGAATTACCAATAAATTCCAAGACTCCGTAACCCGTAGAACTTGAACTTACATTAAATATGCCGGAGTTCAAGACAGTTGTGGAGCCGGATGAAATTTTAACTCCTGCTGTTTCATTTGCGTTGGTCGTTCCCAAACTCAGCGTACTTCCTGTACCAATAATCAGATCGTCGGCTCCGCTTAAGCCGGATATGGTCAGATAATTAGTCGTTGAGGAGGTTCCTTTAATGGTCACATTAGCACCTCCTTTAATTTCCAAACGACCAAAATTACGGTCTCCATTCAATACAAAGGTTACGTTTCCAGTTTGTTGACCTGGAGCATCACTAATATCTGAACCATCAACGATATAACTATTTGCCGATGAAGGGGTGTGAGAAGATATGGGTGCCCCCCCCAAAGAAATACTCCATGCGTTAGATACATTGACGTCAGAAGCTACACTGCCACCGACCCAATAGAAGTGACAGCTGATCGTTACACCCAATGTACTTGCTGTGCCAGTTCCGCAGAGATTTTGAGCGGTTACGCTAATATTTCCGTTCTGACCAGCTATACCGGTCGTAACTGTAATGGTGGTCGTTCCTGTTCCAGAGGTAATCGTCCAACCAGTTGGAACAGTCCAGTTGTATGTGGTTGCGTTGGTGACTGCTGCAATGCTGTAGGTCTGCGAAGCAAGCGCAGGACACTGTGTAGCCGAACCTGTAATGATTCCAGGTTGCGATGGCGCTGCGTTACCGACAGTAACGGCAAGTGTACGGGCTGTACTCGTGCCGCAGCCGTTTTGTGCGGTTACGCTAATATTTCCGTTCTGACCAGCTGTTCCGGTCGTAACTGTAATGGTGGTTGTTCCTGTTCCGGAGGTGATCGTCCAACCAGTTGGAACAGTCCAGTTGTATGTGGTCGCGTTGGTGACGGCTGCAATGCTGTAGGTCTGTGAAGCAAGGGCAGGACACTGTGTAGCCGTTCCCGTAATGGTACCCGGCAGCGCAGGCGCTGCGTTACCAACTGTTACGGCAAGTGTACGGGCTGTACTCGTGCCGCAGCCGTTTTGTGAAGTGACGCTGACATTGCCGTTCTGACCCGTGCTACCGGTAGTAACTGTAATGGTGGTCGTTCCTGTTCCGGAGGTGATCGTCCAACCAGTTGGAACCGTCCAGTTGTATGTAGACGCGTTGGTGACTGCAACGATGGAGTAGTTCCTTGAAACAGCAGGACACTGTGCAGCAGTACCTGTAATGCTACCTGGCTGCACAGGAGGACTATTCGTAACCGTAATCGTTCCCGTTGCATTTACAGATCCACAGCCCCCAGTCAAAGGAACAGTGTAGTTAAATGAGCCTTCCACCGTAGGAGTACCACTAAAGGTTATGAGGTTATTTGCCCAGGCTGCGGTAACCCCCGTAGGTAAGCCCGTTGCGGTTCCAATTCCAGTTGCACCTGTTGTTGTGCGCGTGATGTTGGTAAGTGCAACGTCACGGCAAACCATTGGATCAGAAAATGTTCCCACGGTTCTGGCTGCCGTTACCGTAATTGATCCGGTTGCATAAGCACACACTCCTAACAAAGGAATGCTATAATTGAATATTCCAGCTACTGTAGGCGTTCCGCTAATGGTGAGTACGTTTGCTGCCCAGGCTGCTGTAACTCCCGAAGGTAAACCTGCTGCCGTGCCGATTCCTGTAGCAACTGATGTAGTGTGCGTAATGTTCGTTAGGGCAGTGTTTATGCATAAGGTAGGTGTGCTTGATGCTGCAGAAACGAGGGTAGGATCTATTGAGTTAATTGTAATATTCCTAGATGTGTATGAATTTGCAAAACAAAGTGGTGAAGCAGCTTCGGAATAATTTACACCAACAATACCTGTACCCGGAAGGTTCCAGGTAATTGTAGCTGAGTTGCTTGTTGAGGTTCCTCCTGCAGTGATGGTCCCGCCAACAACAGACCATAGATAATTCGATTTTCCTGTTTGAGTGGTAAACACATTGCCATTTGAAAACTCACATACTGTAGAGTTACCTGTAGCAGTAAAGGTAGGCGAAGAAAGCGGGCGAACCGTTACCGTTCGACTCGAAGCAGTAGAGGCCGCGCAACCACTTGAATTGGTAAAGTTCACTGTAACTACTCCACTATTGGGACCCCATGATGTCCGAATTGAGTTGGTACCGCTACCCGAAGTAATACTGTTACCAATCCCTGTAATATTCCAAGTGTAATTTGTCATTGAACTTTGTGTAGTAAATTCAACATTTGTAGACCCCTCGCACAAATTGGTGGATCCGATCGTAAACGTGGGAATTGTCACGGGGTTGGTGATAGGAGATACAGATTTTATGTCGAAGGCACAACCTACAGTTTTTTTTATGAAATATGATAAACCAAATGATGATGCACCAACATTCTGAGAATTATTGACCGTGTAGGTTCCAATTCCTCCAGTACCAGTACCCAAAGCAGTAATAGTGGTAGATGGAGCAAAATTAATTCCTGATAAGGTTGAACCAACTTGAAGGCCTTCAGTACCAGTTACACCGGTTATGGTAAGTGTGGTTCCAGAAATACTGCCATAATATCTGGGAGCCGGAACTGCACTTGGATTGACCAATTCCGGTGATCCAACTAATGCATTTTCAAAAGAACTGAAGTAAGTTAGACTTCCTGTTGTATTATTTGCATCTGTAATTGTAAGTGTTGTAAGGTCAACCGTACCAGAACCACACAATGCTGCGGGTGCTGTAATTGCAATATTTGGGGAAGTGCTAGTACCCACTTCAAGCGCACCTAAAGAGTACGTGCAACTTCTGGAAAGACTCCTGAAATCTACAGTTATTCCTGTTCCTGTGAAACCTGTAATTATACCAGTTGTTGTTGGAAGATAAGCAGAAACAGTCCCAGAAGTCGCTCCAGTAACTAAATTTAGCGAAAAATTGGGATTGGTATTTTGGCTATTTAGATCTTGAGTTGTAGAAGTCCGCCAAGCATTTAATGTAGAATTATCTGTTCCATTATATCTACCTAAAACCCCACCAGTGCCATTTGCAAAGTAGTTATTGAAGTTAATTGTTAAACCAGTATTCCCTGGTAAACTAATAGCATAATGTTTAAAAGCACCTGTTGTATTGCCAGAGCTTCTTGCGTTAAAGAAAATATTGTTGTAAATATTTCGTGCTTGAGAATTTACACTTGTTCTAAAAGCAAAAGTGCTATTGGTAGCTGTTCCCGTTGCAGTTCCACCAATGGTAAGCGTATTGAAATAAAATTGATTGACCCCTCCTGTTTCGTTGATGCCATTCAAAATGTTATGGGTTGCTATATTTTTACCAAGGTAGATAATATTATTTGAATACGTTGCCATGCCACCTTCGGCCAAGATTCCTGTTTGGCTTTGACTGATGCTGGTGGAAGAAAAGTCTCTTATGAAATTGCGATAGATCGTTTGTGTGCCTGCAGATCTACCCGAATAGTAAATACCTATTGCATTGGTCTCATTAGTTGTTCCGCCTGTGGCTAACCCAGCAATAGTATTGCCATAAACAGAAGTAACGTCTGCTTCAGTATTTCCCGACAAATCTATATCAATCCCCGCAACGTTTGCAGAAGCTCCGCTTCCCGTAATATTTTGATTGGAGGTGATGTTAAAAATTGTATTTGTAAAAATCTGAATTGCCCCGCGAACATTCGTGGCTATGGGATTTTCAATTTCAATACCTCTTGATGTGCCTACCCCCGTTGTTGCTGCATAGTTTGCACGCAAATTAGCGATGGTATTATTGGAAATTCTGTTTGATACAATTGTTGCATTTCCGCCTGAATGAACAATGCCACGTACACGTTGTATTTGATTATTAGCTGACGCAGCTCCATAGGTTATAGCATTAGCAGTAATATTTAAACTATTTGCCAATGTGGAGCTTCCTATAATATTATCTGAAATAAAATTAATACCATCATTAACCAGAATACCATCAATCGTTGATACACGACCGGCTCCATTAGTTGAACTTGCCGTGATACCCGAAACCCTATTAAACCGAATACCTGAATCTCCGGAGCCCATCCCCTGAACTCGAATACCGACAATATTCATGCCATTCCCTCCTTCTGAACCGGCATTTGTAACAACTATGGATCCATTGCTAAGATTATCACCTATTATATTCGATCTGGTAAAAGCTCCGATAACTACATTTCTTCCTGTCACTGCGGCTGCCTGACCGCCATCAACTATAATCCCGCCCCATGCAGCAAGTTGCGGGGTAGTGTTTGAAAATGAAGCAGTTGTACCCCATGAAATATTTTTAATGGTATTAGAGTCGATGGTTACTAAATTTCCTACAGGCGTACTCGCAGTGCCTTGAACATAAATCCCTATGAATCTATATTGACCACTTGAGGGGGTTGGTGCGTTTACGGTCCATCTCCCACTGCAACCTGGTCCACTGCCACCGATAAAATTACCTCTGATAAGGAATAAATTGCCATTACCCGATTGATCCAAGAGTTGTGTTCCAAAACCATAGCGTCCGGCATTGTTAATATAAATCCCATACTGGGTTACGGCGTGTGTGTTCGAAACCAACGGGACATTGTAGGCATCTGATTGATAAATGCTATTTCCCTGGATCACGGCTGCTGTATTAAATGCATCAAAATGAATGATCCCCGAATATTGATTTACACCATTGTAGCCAAATTCCCTGATTCCATCGAATTCATTTCTGAGAATGGCAATGCTATTATTTGCAACAGTATTGGACAACCCCCTGCAATATATGCCGCAAATAGGCCTGAGTAACGTGGAGTTATTGGAAGCAACCAAACAATTTGAAATGGTGTTGTTATCACATCCTGTAGTACCCAAACGAGCATTTATTTCTATAATACCGAGCGTTCCACCTGAACCACCTCCTGTTCCGTTTATTGATGCTCCGCCTTTCACATTACAATAGGCAATGGTATTCCGTGATGCATCATTTGTCAGCATGATTGCAGCACCCAGGTTATTGAATGTTTCTATTGAAAGGTTACGACTGCTTCCTGTACCTCCCGCACGTCCGTCAAAAGTTAAAAAATCCATCCCGTTTAATCGAATGGTGTTATCATCATCGCCATTAGAAATCAATAAATTTACGGCTCCTACTGCCGGCCTGATCGTAACTGTATTGGTGACCGAAGACCCAACATTGTTATTGAAAACAATTGGTGTAGTTTCAATTGAACCATCGTAAGTTGGCTGCAACTCAAAAATATAAGCACCTGAAATCGTATAGAGATTTAAAAAACTTGCAACACTTTTCAGACTGCAAAAAGTACCGGTAGGTCCCACAGTGTAAGTGCCGGGAGGATAAAAAACGGCAGGTGTTGATGCGACTAATGCTCCGTTTGAAAAACGCCCTGTGCTTCCGTTGGTTGGATTTGTGGAAGTTGCAGTAACATACTCACCATTTAAGAGGCAGGAAAATGTGGCTAAGTCAACACTCCAACTTCCAAATTGATTAGCGGTGGTGCTTGCGAGGTATTTCTTGCTTTTAATATTTGTTGTTAAATTACCATTGCAATCAGTCCCCAAATATACATCTATAATAGCGTTAGCGGTACTTGTTCCCGAAAGCCTGTTAGTGGTAATATCATAACCGGTAATTGAAGGGGAGGATTGATTGTTGTTCGCACTTGATATTAAATTGATTCCCGCCCCAGCAACGCATTGCATAGCATTGCCCCTGATGGTGTTACCCTGGGCATCTGAACTTCGGATAAGGATGGCCGACGCCCCATTGACACCGCAACTAGCACCACTTGAGACTGAGCAATACGAAAGATCATTGGCCTGACCCGCATTGACCCCACCAATAATATTGTTGTCTGAATTACCATCTACCCAAATTCCTACGCAATTCAAAAATTGCATTGTACCTT
>JBIKYP010000099.1:0-7903 GCA_044355195.1 Crocinitomicaceae bacterium
CGACAACACCGGACTGCCCTAAAACAAATGAATTGTCCTGAAAAGCATCGTAATATATTTGTGCTATGGATCTTCTTATTTCGATGCCCTCTTCGGCTCTTTGTAACTGGCTCAATCCGAGCGCCGCCTGAAAATCAGTGATTCGATAGTTATAGCCCAACTCTTGCATTTCCATATACCATAATGGATATGAATCGACTCCGCCGGAGAATTCAATCGAATTCTGATAAAGCGCATCATTCTTCACCATACCGTGTGTACGGAGAACAAGGAGTTTTTCATATAGCGATTTATCGTTAGTAGTGATCATTCCGCCTTCTCCGCATGCTATGTGTTTAACCGGATGAAAAGAAAAGATCCCCAAGTTAGCAAAATTACCGTTTCCACATTTTTGTATTTGCCCCTTGGAATCATAGAAAAAGCCTCCAGGTGCATGACAAGCATCCTCAATGATCCAAAGATCATACTCATCTGCCAGCTTTCTGAATGCTTCCAAGTCAACCGCTCTACCTGCAAAGTCTACAGGAATTATACCCTTGTAGGTGCCTTTGGGAGCAGATTCCAATAACTGCCGAACCGAATAAATATCCAGCAAATAGGTTTGCGGATCGATATCTCCAAATACAACCTCCCCACCACAATACCTGACACAATTTGCAGAGGCCGCAAATGTAATCGGCGTGGTAATGACCTTATCTCCGGGTTCAACATTCATCGTCATGGCGCATAGATGCAATGCTGCTGTTCCATTGGAGACGGCAACAGCGTACTTGGATCCCACATAAGATGCGAAGGCTTCTTCAAATTCTTTTATTTTCGGACCCTGGGTGAGATAATCGGATTTGAGTGTTTCAATTACCACATCAACGTCCTCCTGTGTGATATTTTGTCTTCCGTAAGGAATTGGATTTGTCATACTTCGAATGTTGGATCTACATGTTCTTTGATCAGTGATCTCAGCGATTCAACTGTTTCCCATTCTGAATTGGTTCCAGAGTCATAAGAGAATCCCTCAGGAACTAGTTTTGCACTGAAATGAAATACGAATTCCTCCACTTTCCAATTTGGAGTCTGGGGTATGATAACGTAATACTTTCCTAAATCATAGGTGAAAAATGAATCCGATGAGGTAATCATTTCCTCATGAATCTTTTCGCCGGGTCTAATTCCAACCACCCTGTGTTCACATTCAGGGCCAATGGCTTGTGCCACATCTGTTATTTTATAGGAAGGGATCTTTGGAATAAAGATCTCTCCACCCCATGCCGTATCTAAAGCATGCAACACCATATCAACTCCTCCTTGAAGTGAAATATTGAAGCGTGTCATGCTTTCTACGGTTATTGGTAGTACACCCTCTTTCTTTTTCTTAATGAAGAACGGGATAACTGAACCGTTTGAACCCATTACATTTCCGTAACGAACCACCGAGAATTTGATGTCGTGTTTTCCACGGATGTTATTTGCCGCAACGAATAATTTATCTGAAGTTAGTTTTGTTGCACCATAGAGATTAATAGGGGCACAAGCCTTATCTGTTGACAGTGCGACCACATGTTTAACCCCTGTTTGTATAGCAGCATGAATGACATTTTCAGCGCCATTCACGTTTGTTTTTACGCACTCATCAGGATTATATTCGGCAATATGCACATGCTTCATTGCAGCTGCATGGATCACACAATCAATTCCTTCAAAAGCACGAATAAGTCTTTCTTTGTCACGTACATCCCCGATAAAGAACCGCATTTGGGGATAATCACTTAATTGAAACTCCTGCGCCATTTGAAATTGCTTCTGCTCATCGCGAGAAAATATGACCAAGCGTTTTACCTGTGGCCATTTTTCCAAAATTGTTTTGGTTAATGCTTTGCCGAGAGATCCTGTTCCTCCTGTAATAAGTAAAGACTTATTAGTTAAATCCATAAAACTGTTTCATTAATAATTCACAACACTAAAAAGTACCAAAATGTAATCCTCCAAAAGGGAGGATGTGAACTGATTTTCTTGTGCAAAGGTAAGATATTTGTTGGTCAAAGTTAGGGGAATGGACAAACTGAATGATCGAATAGAGAAGAAATCGAGAGCATAAAAAGAAAGTATCCAGTAAAGTGTGTCATCAAAGATATTGATTTATTCGATTTCCAAATTCGCGTCCCAAAGTACTGACTATCTTTATCACATCCACATTCTCCAAAAACCATTGATATGTCTGACTAACCCCTTCCTCCAATCCAATCTTTGCTTTCCAACCTGCATTCGCCATTTTGGAAACATCCATCAATTTATAAGGTGTGTATCTGGTTTGGAACTTTAAAGGGATTTGTTTTTCACAAAGCTATGGATCAACCTAATTTGCTCTTCTAAGCTTTCGTATTTTCAACTTTCATTTTTTTTCTCCAAATCTACATCAATTAAGAGAACAAAAAAACTATTTCCCCAGTGAAGCCAAAGAAATAACGTTAATTCCATCCGGTCGGCGATAGCTCATTCCCGTTCCGGTAATAATATTCAGCGTCTTCGGCAAGTCCATTTTCGTAGTATCAATAGTTGTCGCAAACTTCTTGAGATTTTCAGCGGCTTCATCAATGAATCCAACACCGAGCTTTATTTCAAAAGCAGCATAAGCACCATTCCGTTTCTGCACGATTGCATCCACTTCATAGCCATATGAGTCACTGTAATGAAATACATGAGCATCATTCGCTTTGGCATACACATTTAATTCGTGAATCACCAACGATTCAAACAAAAAACCTGTATACTTTATGTCTTTCATTAACGATTCTTTACCCAAGCCCAGTGCAGCCACCGCCAGCGAAGTGTCACACAAATGTCTTTTAGGTGATTTACGCAAGGATGCAGAAGATCGAATATGCGGATTGAAAGCGGGTTGTTCATGTAAAATCATTAATCGAGATAGAGCGTCCAAGTAATCAGCTATTGTGTTTCTCGATAATTCATTACGATCTTTCATTTTAACATCTTTTTCCAAGGTACTATTGTCCACCAATGTAGCTATATTCCTAGCTAAAGAGCGAAACAAACTGCGTACTTTTTGGGGATTGCGTCTAACTCCTGAAGTCCTGCTCATATCTACTTCACAAAGCAGATCCACATAACTTCGGTTCATATTTAGCGCATTTTTGATGTCTTCGCCTATTAGTGTAGGCCATCCACCTATGCACATTCTTTCAATGATAAATTCTAAAGAAATGGCCTGTTCGTAATAATTGTCCAAATTCCCTTCAAGCAGATCCGATAGCTTTACTTTTCCGTTAGATAATCCTAATTCCTGCCAGCTCATCGTATCCATTTGTAAAACTGTAAAACGACCGGCGCCACTATGTAATTTTGCCTCATCTGCCGGATTAGCAGAACCGGTTAAAATAAACTGCCCTTTTGATTTGCGGTCGTCCACTTCATGTCTAACATAATTCCATATTTCAGGCTGTTCCTGCCATTCATCAATCAATCTGGGTGTGCGGCCTGTCAACAACAATTGAGGATTTGTAGCCATCATTACCGGAACCTGGGGATCCCTGTCCATCTCTAAAATACTTTTGGCATATTGTTTAGCAGTAGCCGTTTTTCCGCACGATTTTGGTCCTTTTATCAGCAGAGCGCCCGAAGCTTTCATTTTTTCCACTAGATCATCTTCGATTAATCTTCTGACATACTTCATAGATATTCATGTAATTAGCAGTCGAAGATATGAACAATTCATTGTTGTGCATAATTAAGATATTTTATTGTGCAAATTTAAGGTGTTTTATTGCGCAAATTTAATCCTTTTACTCTTCATTTAAAAAATGAGAATTACACTCAAATACGCATAAACAATTAGATAACAAGATTAAAGCAGCCATAAAAATTTGATTTAGACAAAGCATTCGTTACGAGTTTATTAACCGAAAATTGTAACAAATGATCTGAATGAAGCGAGGACACGAACTATTCTCTGTAGCAATGTCCCGTAAGAAATTTACAAATTAATTTCTTTGAATGAATATTGATTCTCCAAGAACCACTGAGCGGTAGGTTTTAAACTGTAGGTTATTTTCTTAACAACCACAACCAAACAGGCATTACCGTTATTATTTTATCATCAATAGTAAGACGATCACTTTCGTCTTCGGTTAAAATGAGTCCTTCTTTAAGTTGATATGCTGTCATAGCATCAAGCAACCCATTTATTTCCCGTTGTTTCGTTTTGTCATCGTGCATCGTCCAGCATACTTGTATCGCTTGGATAATACTGTTTTTTTCTTTGAGGACAAAATCACACTCTGATTTGTTTTGGTGATAGTAAACCGTTTTCCTTAGTCTTTTCAATTCGAGAAAAATGAGGTTTTCCAAAAGTCGTCCTTGGTCTTCGCTGTGTTGAAAACTGAGTTGGCGCATTAAACCCAAGTCAATTCCGTATACTTTTTTAGGATTATGCAACTGTTTGCTGACAGAAACAGCATATTTCGATACTAAGCTCAACATATATGCATCTTGCAAGAATCCCAGATATTGCTTGACAGTAGTTGCATTTTTAACCCCAATTACTTTTGCTAAGCTGTTGTACGAAATTAATTTACTGGTATTGCTCGTTACAAAAAACATCAGTTCCAAAAGTTCTTGTTCGTTTGTAATGCCATTTCTCACCATGACGTCGCGATACAACACACTTTCATAGAGGGATTTTAAGTATTCCGAGTGCTTTGATTTCAAAAAAGCAGGAAACCCACCTAATTGGAAATAGTCATTAAATGCACCTTTGAGTAGGGCTTTGTCGTCTGTATTAAAATAATCTAATTTATTGACGTCAATATCATTCAGTTTCAAATATTCTAAAAATGAAAATGGATAAAGTTCTATTTGTTGATAGCGACCTGTTAAATGTGTACCTAACTCTTTGCTCAACATCGATGCATTGGATCCGGTAATATATACTTTGTTTCCATAATCATGCAGTCTCCTTACAAAACGCTCCCAGCCAGTAATGTTTTGTATTTCGTCAAAATAAAAGGTTGTTTGCTTGCCATAACGTTCTCCAAAAAGTTCCAAAAGGAGCTGAAAATCCTCTACTTTAAAGTGAATTAAACGTTCATCATCAAAATTGAGATAATAGTCTTGTTCTTTGTTTTTTGCACGTATCGCTTGCAATAAAGTAGATTTGCCACAACGCCGAATACCTGAAATAACCACCACGCTGTCGTCCTCAACAATAGCAATATGTTGGCGCTCAATAGCTGAAGGGTGCCATTTTAGGGCTCTTTGATCACTTATTACCGCTTGTAGTATTGCTTTTTGCATCCTATATTTTAGCACGAATTTAAATAGTTCTCATTATTAAAAGAAACATTTGTTGGATATTCACTATTTTTAATAGAAACTAAAGATAAATGTTGACTTTTTTATTAGCTACAGGCTATTGAATTATTACTTTTTTAATGTTTTCTTGTGTTTTTCGATGTGAAATCCCAATGTTCTTCAAAATGTCGAAAGCGGAAATTGCAGGGTTTTCTGCTATTAATTAGTGCGGTAAAATTAGCCTTTTTTTAAAATATAATTATTGAATATCAGATACTTACAGCTACACTAATTTTGAAAGGGACAAGTCAGGAATGAATTTAAATCCCTTGAGTTGTATGCAGCGCTCTAACGTTGTTTGTGTTGGTTGATTCTTTTCAAGTCTGTCTAAGGTTGGATCCGTGAAGCACTAGGATGAGATAGTCACATGGACTTTTGGCGTCTAATAACATTCTAACGTGTCCAGCATACAATATATCACATTCGCTGAGTGTTCTTACTACTGTCATTTGATACTTGAATTTAAGCTCTGTTCGCCAATTATAAAAGAACGATATCACACTTGTAAAGTTGTTTCGGTATCATTTAGACCCTGTTACTTCAGTTATTTTTCACTTCAGTCAATCTGACCAATTCCTCAGTGTGAGTATTTCAACGCATCATCTTAACCTCTTTCAATTGACGTTCATTTTCCAAAAACCACTCATATGTTTCTCTAACCCCTTCCTCCAAACCAATCTTTGCTTTCCAACCAGCATTCGCCATTTTGGAAACATCCATCAATTTACGAGGTGTACCATCCGGTTTGGAACTGTCCCATATAATTTCACCAGTATATCCAACAACCCCTTGAATTAATTTCGCCAATTCTTGAATAGTTATATCACTACCAGTACCTACATTGTACAAACTTTCCGATAATTGATTCTCTAGGGCATAGACCACAGCATCAGCCATATCGTCGACATGAAGGAATTCACGCATAGGCGCACCGGAGCCCCACAGGGTTACCCCTTCGACGTGCTCAGGGGCCTCATGGGTATTGCTTTTCATTTTCGCTTCATGGAACTTGCGGATCATGGCCGGAAGAACGTGGGAAGTGTTCAGGTCGAAGTTGTCGTTTGGTCCGTATAGGTTAGTTGGCATCAAGCTCACGAATTCTTTCCGGAATTGTTTTCGTATGGCTTCGCAGGCTTTTACCCCTGAAATCTTGGCAATAGCATACCATTCGTTAGTTGGTTCAAGTGAAGAAGTAAGTAGGCATTCTTCCTTCAAAGGCTGCGGTGCCAACTTCGGGTATATACAGGAGCTCCCTAAAAAGATAAACTTTTGCACATCAAAGCGGTGCGAAGCATCTATTAGGTTGTTTTGGATCTGCATGTTCTCCATCAAGAATTGATACGGATAGTTGTTGTTGGCCAATATGCCTCCTACACGCGCCGCTGCATCAATAACCACTTCAGGTTTTTCACTCGTAAAGAAAGCTTCTACTGCTGTCTGATTGCGAAGATCGAGTTCTAAAGAGGTACGCCCGATAAGGTTAGTATAGCCTTTTCTCTCAAGGTTTCTCCAAATGGCTGAACCAACCATTCCACGATACCCGGCGATGTATATTTTGGTATTTTTATTCATCCGTGTTTATTATACCTCAGCCTTCGAGAACCTCAGGCTTCGGGTGAGGTTGACTGAGTCACTTGAAGCCAACGGTTAAATCTCAATTTTCGCCTCATGTAATTTCTTCACAAACTGAAGATCGTGAGTCATCATAATCTTTACAAGTTGCTCTAGTGTGGTTTGTTCGGGATTCCAACCTAGTAGCGTTTTTGCTTTTGTAGGATTTCCCAATAATTGTTCTACCTCTGCCGGACGAAAATACTTTGGATCCACTTCGATCAGAACCTCACCTGTAACCGTATTCAACCCTTTCTCCTCTACCCCACTTCCTTGCCAGTCAATTATGATGCCAGCCTCTGCAAATGCCAACTCGATAAAACGTCGAACTGTATGCATCTTTCCCGTGGCGATGACAAAATCTTCGGGAGTATGGTGTTGCAGCATCATCCACATGCACTGTACATAGTCATTGGCATAGCCCCAGTCGCGCTGCGCATCCAGATTACCCATGTACAATTTCTTCTGTAAACCATGTGCAATTCGACTCGCCGCAAGCGTAATCTTGCGAGTAACAAAAGTTTCACCTCGACGCTCGCTTTCATGATTAAACAGGATTCCGTTTACGGCGAACATACCATAGGATTCACGATAGTTCTTGGTAATCCAGAAACCGTATTGCTTAGCGACTCCATAAGGTGAACGTGGGTAGAAAGGAGTAGTTTCAGACTGGGGGACTTCCTGCACCTTCCCATATAATTCAGAAGTTGATGCCTGATAGATGCGGCACGAATTCTCCATTCCTAATATGCGAACGGCTTCTAATATGCGTAATGTTCCCACTGCATCTGACTCAGCCGTGTATTCAGGCACCTCGAAGGAAACTTTTACGTGACTTTGAGCCGCCAGGTTATAAATCTCCGTTGGTTTTACCTGCTGAATAATACGGATTAGCGAACTTGAATCGGTCATATCACCATAATGCAACTCG
>JBIKYP010000100.1:0-7778 GCA_044355195.1 Crocinitomicaceae bacterium
ATATGAAACCTATGCTTCAAAACTCAAAGATATGGTTACTTTGTGGCGCTATGAATGGGACTTGGCTAACCTTCCGTTTTACCTTGTTGAAATCGCGCCTTGTGTTTACGATCATCCCCTTCATTCCGCTAAACTTCGAGAGGCACAATTCAAAGCCACAGAGATCATTGCCAATTCCGGAATAGTATCTACGAATGATTTGGTTGGGCCTGAAGAATCTAAAGTCGTACATCCCCGACAAAAACAACCTATAGGTGAACGATTAGCCAACCTTGCTTTAAAAAAAACCTACAACAAGGATACCATTTGTGCAGAATTTGCATCCTTTGAATCAATGAAAACAGAAAAGGAAAAGGTCGTTCTATCATTTAAAAACACATGCGGCGGACTACATAATGTGCATTTGAATGCAGAAAAAAATGATAGTATAATAGGGTTTGAAATGGCGGGCAACGACCATATTTTCTATCCTGCATCGGTAACATTTATTCCGAATGGAACATCCAATCCCGTGCAAATTGAAGTCAAATGTCCACAAGTAATTAATCCTGAATCCATTCGATATGCCTTTAAAACCTATGCGGTAGGTAACATTCGAAACAACTGCAATCTACCCATGATTCCTTTCCGAACTGATAACTGGGAAGAATAGAATTACATGCGTTCAGGAACACTGATTCCGAGCAAGTGCATTGAAGAACGAATGACCTTCGCTACCGATGCACTCATGATTAATCTAAATTCCCTCAATGCCCTGTTAGGTTCATTCAAAATATAAACCGACTGATAAAAATGATTATATGCCTTTACCAGCTCATAGGTATAGTTGGCGACAAGTGCTGGAGAGAGGTTCTTCCCTGCTTCCTTCACTACCCCAGGATACTGAGTAAGCAACTGTACAATTTCTCTTTCTTCAGGCAATAATTCGACTATTGGTGCAATAGAAGGAATAACACCAGCCTTTGAAATAAGCGAACAAATGCGTGCATGCGCATATTGAATGAAGGGGCCTGTATTGCCGTTTAACTCAATAGATTCCTCCGGATTAAAAAGCATGCGTTTCTTAGGATCCACTTTAAGCAAATAATATTTCAATCCTCCCATTCCAATAACACGAAACAATTCATGCATCTCCACTTCATTCATCCCTTCTAAATGACCTCTTTCCCTAGTCATTTTTGTGGCACTCTCAATCACTTCTTCCATGAGATCGTCCGCATCGACTACTGTTCCTTCACGCGATTTCATTCGACCGCTCGGAAGGTCAACCATGCCATAGGATAAGTGTGCACACCGATTCGCCCAGTCATAACCAAGTTTCTGTAAGATCAAGAAGAGCACTTTAAAATGATAATCCTGCTCATTTCCAACGGTATAAATAATACTACTAAGATCAGGGTAATCCTTGAAGCGATCCACTGCGGTTCCAATGTCTTGTGTCATGTATACAGCCGTACCATCGGAACGAAGTACCAATTTCTCGTCGAGTCCATCGGCAATTAGATCAATCCAAACCGAACCGTCCGACTTTCGAAAAAATACTCCTTTTTCAAGGCCCTGAATGACCATGTCCTTTCCAAGTAAGAAGGTGTCTGATTCAAAATACAATTTATCAAAATCGACACCCATCGCTTTGTATGTCACATCAAAACCCTCGTAAACCCATCCGTTCATGGTATTCCAAAGCAGATATACCTGAGGATCACGAGCCTCCCATTGAACTAACATGTCTTTGACATCACGTAGGATAGATGTTTGGTTTTTAGCCAACTCTATGATTTTGTCTTCAATGACACCGGTTGCTTTTTCATCTTTACCCAACTTGGCGGACTCAAGTTTTAGGAATTCACTTTTCAGTTCTTCGCTGAACCCCTCAAAATCACCTTTCTGCCATTGAGATATGATCGTTTTTGCTTCAGCGATAAACTGCTTTTCGAACTCTACATAATATTTACCAACCAACTTATCGCCTTTGATTCCCGTGTTTTTAGGTGTTTCACGTTCACCCGAAATGTTGATCGGTGAAAAACGTTGCCAGGCGAGCATACTTTTACAAATATGTATTCCGCGATCATTTATCACCTGAGTTTTAATAACTCTGTGACCATTTGCTTTAAGAATTTTCGAAACGGAATACCCAAGAAAATTATTTCGCAAATGTCCAAGATGTAAGGGTTTGTTGGTATTCGGTGAAGAATATTCAACCATGATGAGCGAAGAAGAATCAGATTTCACCCATCCGTATGTCGCTTCAGAATGAATCCGGTTGAGTTTATGAATCCAATAGCTGTCAGAGACCACTAAGTTTAAAAATCCACTAACGACTTCAAAAGATGAAATAAATCCCGAATGTACAACCAGAAACTCCCCAATTAAACGACCTACCTCTCGAGGCGGACGTCCAAGCATTTTAACAAACGGAAATACTACGAGCGTAACATCCCCTTTGAGTTCCTTTTTTGTTTTCTGAAACTGAATGATTGAGCTATCCAGTTTGAAACCCAATAATTGCTCAGAGTTGTCCAGCAATAAGTTCTTAATATCCTCCTCCATTCTTGAAACTCTTTTTTTTAGACCGCTGCAACAGCCTGAATAAGTTCGAAAGCCACTTCTGCCATTCGGTTCAGTTTTTCATCCAGACAAGGATTCACCTCCACAAACTCCATACAGACCGTCTTGGGTGATTTCTTAAACCCTTGCAACAACTCTTTGGCTTGCTTTGGCATCAAACCGCCCTTCGAAGGGGTTCCCGTGCCTGAAGACGTAGCTTTGGGATCCATTGAATCAACATCAAAAGAAACATACAGGAGATCACAATGCTCCAAGTAACTCAACGCTTTTTGAACCACAAGTGGAGAGCCCAATGAATTTACCTCATCCACTGAGAAATTTCGAATACTATATTTATCAATGAGAAATTTTTCCTCCGGCTCAATATCTCGAACAGCTATGAAAATCAGATCTTCAGCAACTAATTTAGGACCGGGCAAGCCAATATCCTTTAGTTTCTGCCATAGTGAAACAGTATCTTCCGGAATGTTGTTAAGCTTACAATCTAGGTTATCTACCCCCATCGAAAGAGCGAGTGGCATTCCATGCATGTTACCTGAGGGTGTGGTGTACGGGGTATGCAGATCAGCATGTGCATCGATCCAGATCACTCCCAGTCGTTTGTCAGGAAAGTTTTTTTTGATTCCCGCAATAGTTCCCGCTGCAGATCCATGATCTCCCGCAAGGATAAACGGGAAACTATCGTTCAAAAGCGTATCACTTACACTATGAGCAACGCGTTCCAAAATAAGTTTAAATCCGTCTATATATTTTGCGCACGAGTGACTTGACGGAAAATCGAGCAGATCATTTTTGTCCTGTAACCGCTTAACTGTATAATCAGAAAAACAACTACTGCCCATTTTTCGTGCTGCAGCGCGAATGGCATCCGGCCCAAGTGAAGAACCACGTGTACCTGCACCCAACTCCGAGGGATTAACTAAAAACGTAATTTTTTTACTCATAAATTATTAAGTACCTTCCCAAAATTAGCAAATTCCATGCAAGTCAACGCAGATTCATTTGCAATCCTGTTTCGCAACATAAAGTCGATATGCTTAGTTTTACATTATGATTAGATATAACCCTACATCAATATTAGGAATCATTTTTTGTTTGCTGTTAACACAGGCTGATTCCTTGGCTCAAAAGAACAAAAAACCTTTTACAGGCTCACTTACTTATCGAATCACTGTTTGCGACACCTCACTATCAAAAGTAATCCCCGAACGCTACATGAACGTGTACACCAACGATACTCTGACGCGAATTGAAAACGAAACGGATCGACTAGGCAAACAAGTTGTTATTAAACACTTATACCTGAATAAATCCTATTTACTATTAAACACACCGATGGGAAAATATGCTATTCAAACCAACCATAATACGAGTAAAAAAGATTCGATAACATCTTTTACCTTCAAAAAAAGGTGCGGAAGGAATTCCTTCTGCAACATCAAAGCGAATAAAGCATTAGTAACTCATAAAGGATTCCCCAAACCACTTATCTTTTATTATATCAAAACATATGACCCAAAGTACTTGAATGCTTTCGAAAATTTCCCCGGACTTCCCGTATTATATTACATACCTACGGATGAAGCTCTAATAAAATATGAGTTGATTTCCATTAAACATGACGTTCCTGAGTATGATCTTTTTGGTATACCTTCTGATTTCAAGCGTACCAGCTTTGATGAGTTTATTGAGGAGTTAATACAACAGCAAAAAGAGCCAAATATTAACCGGGAATAATCACAAACTACGAACTAACAAACACCTGTTTATAGTCTGTGCCAGCATACCTTTATCTGCGATTGATCCTTATTTATCTTCGTAAGATAATTTTGACATGGCCGATAACGAGTATAAACCAAAAGAAGACTACCAAGAGGACTTAAAAGCAACTCCTGGTACTGAAAAAAAAACGAAGAAGGAAAAAACTACTTCTAACCGGCCTGAGAGGAAAACAGGCAAATTTTCAGGACTAGGAGACAGATTTGATCGGAAAAAGATCAACACTGCCCTGGGATCAGTGCTGATCTTGGCTTCTTTCTACCTTTTCCTGTCGTGTCTTTCTTATCTATTTACATGGAGCGAAGACCAGGATCGTGTTCTCGACAAAGGACTTTTTGATTTTCTATTTGACGGAGACGAGAAACCCGTATCAAACTGGCTTGGAAAATTTGGCGCATGGACATCACACCTATTCATTTTCAAATGGTTTGGCCTTGCATCATTTGGGATAACTTACCTTCTTTTCCTCTCCGGAACGAAGATTTTATTCAACGTTACTATTACTCCAATTACACGGAGTTATACCGTAATTAGCATTCTTACAGTTTGGTTTTCTATCTTTTTGGGATTTTTCACAAACCACATTCATTATTTGGGCGGTTCTTTTGGTTTTTATATTAACGAGTGGCTCGCTTTGTCATTGGGTAGATTAGGATCTATGGCGCTTATTTTGGTTGCAGGTTACGTCGTTCTGGTGGTCTTGTTCAACCCGAATTTGAAGGCGATTTTCGACCGACTTTTCGGTTCAGAGACGAAAGAGGACATCGAAGATTTGAACGACAATGCTCTCCACATTCAGTCCGAAAATGATTTTATTGTAGTGAATACAATTCGCCCGGATGATATTGAAGCAGATCAAGTTTCAGAGACGATTCGTTTCGATAAGGAAGATGACGAATTCGACGAATCGGAATTGATTGTCAGCTATAGAAATACTGAAGAAGCAGAGAACGATTCCGAAAAGACGGAAGCTGATTCTTTATTTGGGGACGACACGATAAGTTTTGAAATTGAAAAACCCGAAGAAGAGGCCGTTTTAGATGAAGATAATCTCAATGAATTACGCAAAGAATATGGCGATTACGACCCTAAATTGGATCTTGCGAGTTACATTCTCCCTCCTATTGATTTACTTAAAGAATATGGTAAAACCGGAATTTCGGTCAGCAAACAGGAACTTGAAGATAATAAGAACCGCATTGTAGAAACTTTGTCGCACTACAAGATCGATATTGCACATATTTCAGCAACCGTTGGTCCGACAGTAACACTTTACGAAATTGTACCTGCACCAGGTATTCGTATTTCTAAAATTAAAAACCTGGAAGATGATATTGCGCTATCTCTCAGTGCTTTGGGTATACGGATCATTGCTCCTATCCCGGGTAAAGGAACCATTGGGATTGAAGTACCAAATTCAAACCCTGAAATGGTAAGTATGCGTTCGCTCATTGCTTCTGAAAAATTCCAAAATTTAGATGCCGAACTGCCGGTGGTTATGGGTAAAACTATCACGAACGAAACGTTTACCTTCGACCTTACCAAAATGCCTCATTTACTTGTTGCAGGTGCAACGGGACAAGGAAAATCCGTAGGATTGAATGCCATTCTAGTTTCTCTGCTTTATAAAAAGCACCCGGCTCAGGTAAAGTTCGTTTTGGTTGATCCCAAAAAGGTTGAACTCACACTTTTCAACAAGATCGAACGCCATTTTCTAGCCAAACTTCCCGGAGAAGAAGATGCCATCATTACAGATACATCTAAAGTGGTGAATACGCTGAATTCACTTTGTATAGAAATGGATGATCGCTATGCACTGTTAAAAGATGCGAGCGTGCGCACCATTAAAGAATACAACACCAAGTTTATAGCTCGACGACTTAATCCTGAGAATGGTCACCGTTATTTACCTTACATCGTCGTATTAATTGACGAGTTTGCAGACCTCATAATGACAGCAGGAAAAGAAGTCGAACATCCTATTGCTCGAATAGCACAACTTGCCAGAGCCATTGGCATCCATCTGATTGTAGCAACCCAGCGCCCCTCCGTGAATGTAATTACCGGTATGATCAAAGCCAATTTCCCGGCGCGCATTGCCTTTAGAGTGCTTTCGAAGATTGATTCGCGCACCATACTTGATGCTTCCGGCGCAGATCAATTAATCGGACGTGGAGACATGCTTATCTCTACCGGTTCAGATCTTAAGCGACTGCAGTGTGGATTTTTAGACACCCCTGAGGTAGAAGCGATTTGTGAGTTTATTGGTGAGCAGCGTGCCTATCCTTCTGCATTTATGTTGCCAGAATACGTAGGCGAAGGAAGCGAAGGCAATAGTGACCTTGACATGAGCGAAATCGATCCAATGTTTACAGAAGCAGCCCGCATTGTAGTGATTAATCAGCAGGGTTCAGCTAGTTTATTACAACGCAAATTAAAATTGGGTTACAACCGGGCAGGTCGAATCGTAGATCAACTGGAAGGAATGAATATCATCGGACCATTTCAAGGCAGCAAAGCCAGAGAAGTTTTGTTTTCAGATATTGAATCGTTAGATGAATATTTGAAGACTAAAGGTCTGATTTAATTCGGGGGTCGAGCTGGATATAATTATCTATAACTAATTGAAATGAGTTGAATTCTAATCATATCGATCATCTTTTCCTTTGAATTAAATAAATACTCGATAATAGCTCAGCCCACCATCCATTATTTTGTGCTGAAGGGAAAACACACTTGTTGAATAAATTGCTCTGTGGACGAAAAATAATTTGGTCATTCACAAATATTGTATTATCTTCGAAGGAAGTTTTTCAAAAGCTATGTCAAAAGTTATTCTAACTGTATGTTTATTTTGTTTGCTTAGTCTAAGTGCAAAAGCTCAGTCAGTTGGAAATTCGACTCCTCCATCCAATTCGCCCGGAGGCGGAATAGATGATTCGTCTATTGAAAAGAGCGTGCGCATCTACCCCAATCCAAGTACTTCCGGATTTTTTACAGTTGAATTTGACAATGCCGACAAGATCAAAGTAGTCAATGTACTCGGTGTTACAGTCATGGAAGAGAAACTATCTTCATCCGAATCAAAGAAGTCAGTCGATTTATCCCGATATTCAAATGGCGTTTATTTTATTAGTCTACTCAATGGCTCCAAAAGAGCTGAATATCGTGTAGTGATTAATAGGATAGCAGATTAACTGTTCTATTCTCAATTTAGTTCTTAAAACAGGGTGTTTAACTGATGTATCTATTCTACATCAAGTTTGATTTTTGATCTTTTTTATCCTCAACGTATCTTCGGAAATAGTCCCATAACCTTTCTTTTGGAGGTTCAGAAACGAATACCATCTCTTGTTTGGTTGTCGGATGACTGAGTTTAAGAGAATAGGCATGTAATGCAATGGATCCGTCTTTATTCGGACGTTTAG
>JBIKYP010000046.1:0-18437 GCA_044355195.1 Crocinitomicaceae bacterium
TCGATAAAACGGGGGATTTGTTGGCTGCTCGAAAAGAGGAAAAAAAGATCAGATCCTTGAATACATTCATCGTGAATTCTGTCAGGCTGATGGAAAAATATGGAGTAAATTCTGAGGATCAGATGAAGGCAATTAAGAGCTATGCAAATACCTATTACACACAAAAGAATTATGCTGAAGCTATCAATGCGTACGCTAAAATATTAGTAATTAGTCCCAATGATAGTGATGCGCTCAATAAAATGGGGTTGTGTTATCTTGAAAAAGGAAGCTATGATTCATCCAAAGTGTATTACAGACGTTTGTTGGAGATCGACCCTAAAAACACGAATGCTCTTTTGGGGATATCAGGGGCATTGTTTTTTACTAAAAATTACAATGAGGCTATTTATCATACAAAAAAAGCCGTGGAATTGATACCACTTGATGGACAGTTATATGCCAACATTGGCGCATGTTACATGAATACCGGAAAGATTGATTCAGCTATTATTTGGCTTAGACGAGGTATTAAAACAAAACCAATTCCCAGATCTTATGAATATCTTTCCAATTGCTTTATGGCGGTCGGAAAAAAGGACTCAGCGCAGATAATGTTAAGTAAAGCGAAAGAAGAATTACATTAAATCAATACGTCAAGATAGAGTTGCTCGTATATGGGTAGAATCTTTTCCAAGTCAAAATCGCGAGCTCGTTGAATTGCCTGATGTTTCATTTTTTGAAGGAGATCTTTATTGGTCAGTAATCGGATAGTGTTCTTTGCCATATCATCGACATCCCCCACATTGGATAAAAATCCGGAAAATCCATGAATGTTGACTTCAGGAATGCCCCCGGTGTTGGAAGAAATAACGGGGACTCCCATGGCCATCGCCTCAAGTGCGGCGAGTCCAAAACTTTCTGTTTCCGATGGGAGTATGAACACATCACTAATCTCCAAAACATGAGCGGTATCTCTCACTTTTCCCAAAAAAATCACATCGTTACCCAACTCCAGTTCACGAACCAATCTTTCCAAACTATGCCGTTCAGGTCCGTCACCGGCCAATATGAGTTTTGCAGGAATGATTTGTCGAACTTTGTGAAAAACCCAGACAACATCTTCTACCCTTTTTACCTTACGAAAATTGGAAACATGACTAAGGATCATCTCTCCATCACAGGCATATTTCCTCCTTACCTCCGCAGATGCGGCACTAGGAGTCAAATTCGGCGCAATAAAATTGGGAATCACGTGAATTTCCCTTTTCGTGTCAAAATGAGTGAGTGTGTCATTCTTCAAACTTTCGGAAACTGCCGTTACCGCATTGGAAGCGTTAATGCAAAAGGAAATGACCGGCTCGAAAGAGGGGTCTTTTCCTACAAGGGTAATATCTGTTCCGTGTAGTGTGGTGATGAATGGGATATTTATCCCTTGCGCTTTCAAAATTTGCTGAGCCATATAGGCAGCAGAGGCATGGGGAATCGCATAATGCACATGCAGTAAATCCAATTTTTCGTATTTCACAACATCAACCATTTTACTGGTCAGTTCAGTTTCGTAGGGCTGATATTCAAAAAGAGGATAATCACTAACAGAAACTTCGTGATAAAATATGTTCTCCCGAAAACTGCCGAGCCGAACGGGCTGAGAATAAGTTATAAAATGAATTTCATGTCCTTTAGCGGCAAGAGCCTTCCCTAATTCAGTTCCCACCACGCCACTTCCACCAAAGGTGGGATATAAAACCATTCCTATTTTCATGCTGCTAATATGGTTTAAAATTAAACAATTCGGGGAGCACTCAACTTTTCAGGAGAAAGATAGCACTCGTCTTGGTAACTTTCAAGAATAACAAGATAGAAAAAAGGACGGACAAAGGCATTAAATTTTAACTTTATAGACTGGAAAATTGAAGTGACAAATGACGAATAAAACAGAAGCAAAACAGTTTCAATTTGAACTACAAAGTTATCAGGAAGAGTGTGTTACAAATATTGTAAGTCTTTTTGAGAGCCTTCGTCAAAAAGTGATTTTTAGTGAAGCATTGACAGCACACCATGAAAAGCACAAATACAGTTTCCCGGTTCAAGACACTAAAAACATAGACGTAATGATGGAAACGGGAACGGGAAAAACGTTCACGTATATCAAAACCATTTTTGAGCTGAGTAAAAATTTTGGCTATAAAAAGTTTATTGTTCTTATTCCGACAGTTCCAATCCGAGAAGGAACAAAAATAAACTTAGAGGACACCAAAGACTACTTTAAAAGTTTTTACGCCAACGAGAAAGAAAAGGAAATTGAAACCTTTGTTTATGAAGGTGGAAATATTTCAGCCGTTAGACAATTTATTGGGACTTCTCATTTGTCTGTTTTAGTAATGACTCCAAGCTCATTCAGCCACAAAGACAATATCTTAAACCGACCTTTAGAAAAAGACATTAACACACCTGAATTATTTGTAAATAATCAGGAACCGCCAAAATCATATTTGGAATGTTTGAAACGACTAAATCCAATTGTGATAATGGACGAGCCACACCGTTTTGAAGGCAATGCTTTTAAAACCTATTTTGACGGTTTTGAAAATTACTTTTTGCGTTTTGGAGCAACATTTCCAAAAAAGAGAAGAGAAACAGATTCCACATTGCCATTATCAAATGTAGCTTACGTACTAGACAGCATTTCTTCTTTCCGACAAAGTTTAGTTAAGAAAATTGTAGTTTATACTCAAGGAACTGTTGAGAATACAGATACTCTTATTCGGATTGAAAACAAAAAAGCAATTGTGGACACACTAATAAATGGAATTATTGTGAGAAGGAAAGACACGGATGCGCTAGGTGTTGGTTCAATTTTTAATGGTAAGACAATTAAAAAAATAAACAAAGACAATATTTTATTAGCAGACGACAGTATTGTAAAAGTTGACTATTCCTTAACAGACGACTCGTTGCGAGCAATGATTGAGGAAACTGTCAAAATTCATTTTGAAAAGGAAAAAGGATTATTTGAGCAAGGCGTAAAAGCGCTCACGTTGTTTTTTATGGAAAGTGACACCAGTTTATTTCGTGGCGACAATCCTAAAATCAAAAACATATTTGAAGAAGAATACAAAAAGCAATACAACGATATTGTAAGCAAACTTGACCAATCAAGCGAGTATTATAAATTCTTGCAAAACGACTTTGACAGCGACAATACTTTGCAAGTTCACAAAGGTTATTTTTCAGGAGACAAAGGAAACGCTGATGAAAAAGTAAAAGCAGGTGTTGACGAAATCCTAAAAGACAAGAAGAAATTATTATCGTTTGATAGCCCAACACGTTTCATTTTCTCTATTTGGGCTTTGCAGGAAGGTTGGGACAACCCGAATGTGTTTACCATTTGTAAACTATCCAATCAAGGAAGCGAAATATCAAAACTTCAGCAAATTGGACGTGGTTTGCGCATTTGCGTAAATCAAAACTTACAGCGTTATACGCTTAAAAATCTGAATAACGACCAAGAGGCATTTTGGAAAATTAATAACCTTGATGTCGTTGTGTCAAGCAAAGAACACGGTTTTGTAGAGGCAATCCAAAACGAAATTTTAAGCAACTCATTCCTGATTGCTGAAACCTTTACAGAACAAGAACTCATTAAGTCACTTAAAGAAAAATCGGGCTTAGATGATGATACAGTTGTTACTTTGGTGGATGACGTGTTGATAGACAAAAAGATGATTGTGCGCAAGGCAATTGTTGACGGACAAAAGATTTATGAAAAATCGCCTGAGTTTTCTGCAATACTCAAAGAACAAAATTTACCAGAAGAACAAGTGAAAGCCATTGAAGGCTTATTTGCGACTGATACAAAAACATATATTCAAAAAGGCGACCAAAAAAAGGAGAAAAAGAAAGTTTTTATAAAGCCAACGCATTTACAAGAGTTTCAAAATCTATGGAACACAATCAACAAAAACGCTTTCTATGTTTTGGAAACTTTAACCGCTGAACAGGAAAGCCAACTAATACAAAACATAAAAACACAAATTGAAGCCTTGCCTGACACTGAAATTCTTTTAGAAACAAAGCGTGCCGAACTAAACGTAAATAAAATTGGTAAAGAAGGTTCAATAACAGTAAAAATAACCGACACGGTTTCATATAAGAGCAAAGTAGATTATTTAGAATTGGTCGGCACTTTATCCAACAACACCAAAACGCCTATTTCCTTTGTGGTAAAAGTGTTCAATGCTTTGAGTGATGATTTCAAAACCAAAATGCTTTGTAACAATCCTAAACAGGCACAATCAGAAATTTCCAAAATAATCAACAAGAACTTAATTGCCATGCTCAAAGCAAACATTAAGTATGACGGTATTTCGACAGGCTCGATATCCGGAACAGGTTTGCCCAATGTATTCAAGACCGATGTTTCGACAGGCTCAACACAAGGCAAAACCTACTTAGACACAGGAAGCGTTGGAAAATTTCAAAAGGAAATTGCAAACGACTTTTCTCTGAAAAACAAATGGGTTTTTGAAGAAGTGATTGAATATGATAGTGATTTTGAATTGGAAATTGTGGAACAAGACCCCGACATTGACAGCATTGAAATTTTCGGCAAACTTCCACGGCTAAAAATCAAAACTCCTTTAGGCGATTACAACCCTGATTTTTGCTATGCTATCAAAAGCACAGAGGGCAACAAAATATTCCTTGTGGTAGAAGCCAAAGGCTATAAATCGTCAACGGCAATTCCAGTAGATGAAAAAGGCAAAATTGACTTTGCTAAAAAGTATTTTGAAGCCTTAGCAGAACACTACAAAGACCAGGATATAAAAATTTCATTTAAAGAACGAATCGATAAAGCGCAATTAGCGGCATTGATAAAATCGTAAAAAATGGAAAAAGACAAAAAAACAAACAAATCTGTCATACGGTCTTCAACTGCGGAATACTTAACTTTCATTGCGGCAACGGGCGAAGGTGGCGTAGAGGCTATTTATGCCGATGAAAATATATGGCTATCTCAAAAAATGATGGGAACGCTTTATAATGTAAATGTGAGAACGATTAACGACCATTTGCAGAAGGTGTTTACTGATAATGAATTAGAAGAAAATTCAGTTATCCGAAAATTTCGGATAACTGCTACTGATGGTAAGAACTATAATACTAAACACTACAATCTTTCTGCTATTATAGCGGTAGGTTACAAAGTAAATTCTGAAAGAGCCGTACAATTCAGAAAATGGGCAACACAAATTGTTCAAGAATTTACCATCAAAGGTTTTGCCATGGATGATGAACGTCTAAAAAATGACGGCACTATTCTAGGTAAAAAGTACTTTGAAGAGCAGCTTCAACGAATAAGAGAAATCCGTTTAAGCGAGCGAAAATTCTATCAAAAAATAACAGACATTTACGCTACTTCTATCGATTATGATGTTACGGCACAAGCTACCAAACGTTTTTTTTCTACCGTTCAAAATAAATTGCATTGGGCAATACATGGGCAAACAGCAGCCGAAATTATTGTAAATAGAGCCAACCACCAAAAACAAAATATGGGTTTACATACCTGGAAAGATGCTCCGAATGGGAAAATTCAAAAATTTGATGTGGGCGTTGCCAAAAATTATTTAACAGAAAACGAACTGCAACAATTACAACGATTGGTATCTGCCTATATTGATATTGCCGAAGATATGGCACTAAGAAACATTCCAATGACTATGGAAGACTGGGAACTTCGATTAAATAAATTTATTGAAGCCACCGATAGAAATATCCTGCAAGATGCGGGTAAAGTAACAGCCGAGATTGCCAAAGCACATGCTGAAACCGAGTTTAAAAAATACAGAATCATACAAGATAAATTATTTGAAAGTGATTTTGATAAAATGATACAATTAAACGCTCCAAATAACACAAATAGCATTTCAGAAAATGAATGAACAAGATTTTATAAAAGCAGGTTTTACAGTTGTTGGTACAGAAACCAACGAAAACAAGCTGTTCGATTTCCTGAAGGAACATTACCCAATCATCATCAAAGACAACGAAATCAACTTGCAAGAGCTCAAAGCTGTTTTGGGTTTGCCTATTGACGATAAAGTAAACGGCTACGGTTTAAACTTTGTGGGCAGAAACTTTGCAAGGGCAAAATATGCCCAAAAGACTGAAAAAGAATTACGTCTTAATAGCACGTTGAGCAAAAACATTGACACAACCGAAAATTTGGTCCTGAAAGGAGACAACCTCGACAGTTTGAAAATCCTCAAAAGCCATTATAGCGGTAAAATTAAATGTATTTATATTGACCCACCTTACAATACTACAAGTGATGAATTTATTTACCCAGACAACTTTAAAAAAGAAGAACTTGAAGTGCTTGGTTTAGCAAATTTGAGCAATGATGATATTGCAAGAATGGAATTTGTTTTGGATAATCCTCAAAACAAAAAAAGCCACAACGGTTGGTTGTCGTTTATGTATCCACGCCTTTTATTGGCAAGAGATTTATTGAGTAAAGACGGGGTAATTTTTATTAGTATTGATGATAATGAACAAGCTAACTTGAAATTACTTTGCGATGATGTTTTTGGAGAGGAGAATTTTGTCACAACATTCACCAGAGTAACAAAAAAGGGAGGGAAATCTTCGGACGCAACTGCAAAAAATCACGATTATGTTTTGACCTATGTAAAAAACATAAACCAAGCAAAGCTACAAGGTGTTTCACATATTGATGGTGGATATTCAAATCAAGATGAATGTTTCGAGGAACGAGGCTTTTATAAAATCAATCAAACTCTTGACTATGATAGTTTAAGCTAAGTAAAATCGCTTGATTATCCAATAGATATAGATGGTGAGACCTTTTATCCAGGTGGTGATAAAGAAAATTGGGAATCAAGACAAAATGGTAAACACGGTAGAGCTGATTGGGCTTGGAGATGGAGTAAAGACTTATATGAGTTTGGTTTAAAAAACGGCTTTATTGAGGTGAAGCGAGGTGGAAATCGTCCTAGAATTTATACAAAGACTTATCAAAACGTAAAAATTGTTAAAGACGGTAAAGGTTATAAAATAGTCACAATTGAACGTTCAAAACCGTTATCAACTTTGGAGTTTACTGAAAATAAATATTCAAATGACAACGCCACAAAGGTTATTGATGAAATAATTGGCAAAGGTGTCTTTGAATATACTAAACCGCCTGAGTTGATTAACCAATTAGTTAAACTCATAAATGAAGAAGATTTTGTTGTTCTCGACTTTTTTGCAGGTTCAGGAACCACAGGACAAGCAATAATGGAATTAAATAAAGATGGTGGCAACCGAAAGTTTATTCTTTGCCAAATTGATGAGCCTATTGACCCGGTTAAGAAAAAAGATGCTTATGAGTTTTGTTCTTTAAATAATTTACCGCATTTCATTTCAAGCATAACAATTGAACGCATTAAAAGAGCAGGAGAAAAAATTGAAAAAGAAATAGAAGTAGAAAACAGCAAGACAGGAATGTTTGATGAAGACAAAAAACAAGTTCCCGATATTGGCTTTAAAGTATTTGATAGCGTAGAAGCGCCAAAATTGAAAGTTGATGACAAAGGACAAATTTCAATAACAGAAAATGAAGTGGATCCTTTAAGCCGTATTTACAATATGATTTTCACCGTTGGTTTAGACGTACCATCACAAGTTCCCGAAGAAGTGGTGAAAGAGTGTATTTACAAAATCGGCAGCCATTATTATATAACAAACAGCGAGAAATTAACCAGTGATGATTATTCAAACGCCATTAATGCTTCGGCAAGCTCAGCAGGTAAAGTATTTATTGATGGTTGGACAGCCAGCCTAAACGGAACATTACAGAACTATAAAGAAGATGTGAAGATTGTTTTTTAAGTTAGGCTCTAATGGCGATGGCCGATAAGCCTTACTTTGATAAGTGATAAACAGGCACCCATGACAATAAAGGAGTATTTTTAAGTACCCAAATTAATACCTACGTAATATGATAGACCTAATTGGTGACATTCACGGACATGCAGACAAGCTTGAAGCGCTACTTTTGAAATTAGGTTATGTAAAAAAACGCGGTGTATATAACCATCCGGAAAGAAAAGTATTGTTTGTTGGGGACTATATTGACCGAGGACCAAAAATTAGAGAAACACTTGAAATAGTTAAGGCAATGGTTGAAAGTGAAAACGCTGTTGCCCTGATGGGAAATCATGAATACAATGCACTTTGTTTTCATTTTCAAAGATCCGAAGGTGGTCATCTGAGGAAGCATCTTATTAAAAATATTATTCAACACTATGAAACCCTCGTGCAATTTCAAAACTATCAAAAGGAATATGAAGATTATTTGCATTGGTTTAAGACATTACCACTTTATTACGAAATAGAAACTTTTAGGGCAGTTCACGCTTGTTGGGACAACAAAAATATTGAATACCTTAGGCAAACACTAGTTAAAGATAGATTAACAGACGACTTGATTTATCAATCAGTAAAAAAAGGAACTGTATTAAATCAAGCTATTGAACAAACACTAAAAGGAAAAGAAATAAGAATACCGGAAGGATTTGACTTCAAGGATAATGACGGGACTAAGAGAATGGACATAAGAATCAAATGGTGGGAAAACCCTTCCGAAATGACATATAAATCAATCAGTGTCTTGCCAATTGAGAATTTACCTGAACAACCCATTGATATTTCGGAATTAAAATCAATCGACTATTACCACAGTAAAGAGAAAAAAGTATTCTTCGGGCATTATTGGTTAAGTGGTGACCCCTCTTTAAATAAGGAAAATGTTTGTTGTTTAGACTACAGCGTTGCCAAGGGTGGAAAACTAGTAGCATACCGCCACGACGAATCAAAAAAATTGGATAAAAACTGCTTTACGTTCGTTTGAAAAGTGTTTCGGCTTTAAAACATTTGCATTTAATAGTCTTTACATTGCGTAAGGGTTAACCGATACGTCAATCACAAAGTGATATTCGAATTTACTTTGATCCAATTACCGCCTCATAGATTACACGTTGTATTTCGGTTCGGATATTCATATCCCTGATTTTCCAGTTTCCTTGATCAGGACATACACGGTTAGAAAGAAAAACATAGTTAATCTCGTGCTTGGGGTCTGCCCAAACTAAGGTGCCTGTAAAACCACTGTGACCATAACTTAGTTGAGAAGCGGCAGAGGAGCATGGTCCTCCCCCACCGGCAGAAGGACGATCGAAACCGACCCCACGCCTATTTCCGAGAAACTGTGGTTTAGTATATTCTTCAATCACAGCAGGTTCAATATAAGTTATATTTCCGTAAGACCCTTTATTTAAAAAGAGTTGCATAAGGGAAGCCAAATCAGTTGCATTAGAGAATACTCCTGCGTGTCCACCAACTCCCCCTAGCATTGCTGCTCCCGGGTCGTGTACATATCCTTGAATCAATTGTTTACGAAATGTTTGATCATCTTCCGTAGGCATGATTTCATTCAAATGAAACCGTTGAAGCGGACGAAAACACATGGAGCGTAACCCCATAGGAGAATAAAACTGTTCGTTTAGATAGTTCTCAAAAAGTTGTCCCGTTTCTCTTTCGAGTATTTGTTTAATAAAATAATATCCAAGATCAGAATACTCATATTTCTTTTGACCTAATGGTGTTTGCAATATTTGCTCATATATGGAATCGGTATATGTGTTTTTTATGAAAAGATCTTTAGCTACTTGCTGCGTAAACCCCTCTCTTTTTGAAGATGAATACAGCGTTTGATCGGGAACACCAAGTTTTAATGTTCCCTTGTAGAATGGGATCCAAGATTTTAAACCGGCCTGATGAGCCATCATTTCTCGTAAAACGATTTTTCCATAGTCGGTGCCTGAGGTCAGATCCGGAAGATAATCCTGAAGTTTTTTGTCCAAATTAAATTTGCCGATCGACTGCAAGCGCATGATGCCTGCCGTGGATCCTGCTATTTTGGATACCGACGCAAGGTCATACAAATCTGTGTTTTTGACGCTATCTTTACTTTCATAAGTTTGTTTGCCGAAACTTTTACGGTAGATGATCTTTCCTTTGACTGCTACAACAATCTGGCATCCGGGAAAGGCTCCTTTGCTGATTGCATTTTCTGCAATTTGATCAATCTCATTCAGTTTTGAAGAAGCTATTCCCAATTCTTCCGGCTGAGAAAATTTGAGACGCCCCGCCCAATTGATGGATAAGCCATAACCATGTGGCATGGTGGAATTTAAAGAAACCGGCAATTTGCCCGAGGAAGGCATGGCTCCGTAAATAAGTTGAGCTACAGCATTTTGAGAATAACGGTTATTTTCATAGGCCACCACGACCGCATCGAATCCTGCAGTTGAATTTTGGTTTGAGAAATACAGTGGATTACCAAAATACACGAGTACTGTGGATTTTCCTTTTGGTAAATGTTTTAGTTCTGACTCCTCAACCCCCATTCCGAAATGGTTTTTGGCTCGGACAGTTGTCGGGTGAAGCGAATAGATCACTACATCTGCTTGCAACTTTTCATGTTTCAAATCTTCTAATGCTTCAGTTAGAGTAAAATAATGCCGGTGCTGAACATCATCAAATAGCGCTATACCATCCCTAAAAAATGAGGTATGCATACCAATACTTATGCGCAAGATCTTCTGATCCAGTCTTTTGAATGGCAGAAAGTTTTCTTCATTTTTCAAAACAGTTATTGCCTTATCAAATACTTCCTGCTTTTTCCAGTTCTTCTCTGAGTTCGTTGCTTTTATAAATGGAGGTGGATTCAATACATAGAGGTACTTGTGCTTCAGGATCTTTAAACATCGTTGATCGATTTCCGTCTTTGAGATCTCGCCTTCCTTTACTTTTTCGGCAATTTTTTGAATGGCGCCGGGTACATCCTGTGGACACAACAAGATGTCACATCCTGCAACAAACGCCTTTAATGCTACATCATCTTTCCCATATTCGTCGGCAACAGCCTTCATATTTAAAGCATCGGAAAATACTAAACCATCGAAATGGAGCTTTTCGATCAGTTCTTCCCTGATAATTTTTGAAGAAAGACTAACAGGAGTTCCACTTTTATCCAATGCCGGGACTTTAATATGAGCAATCATGACGCTTCCTGCACCTGAAGCTATTCCATTTCTAAAAGGAAGCAGATCAACCCTTTCCAGCTCGTCTCGTGAACGGCTCACCAATGGTAACTCAAGATGCGAATCTTTGTCTGTGTCACCATGACCCGGAAAATGTTTAAGGCAAGACATAATACCTTGGGCTTCGGTGGATCTGACAAATGCAGAAACATGCGCAGCGACTTTTTTCGCATCTTGTCCGAACGATCGGAATCCGATGACAGGATTTCTGGGGTCGCTATTTACATCAGCTACAGGGGAAAAATTAATATGAATTCCCATTTCCCGACATTCTTGCGCCATAAGTTTGGCAATCTGACCAGTGGAAGAAGTGTCATCGGCAGCCCCTAAAGTGTAGGCATATGGGAATCGTTCTCCATCAAAAAGGCGCATGTTTGTTCCCCACTCTGCATCCATTCCAATAAATAGCGGAATGCGAGAGGCTTCATTTATACGTTTTAAGGAACTCGAAAAACTTAAACGATCTCCCTGAAAAAAGATCACTCCCCCAACCTTCTGATTACGAATCAATTGAATTGTCTCTTTCATCTGAACTTCCTCCATGTCAGGATAAGCAGATATCATAAAAAATTGCCCTATCTTTTCTTCAAGTGACATACCAGACAATTGCTCCTTACCCCACACTTCAGCCTGAGAAAGTCGGTCGAGCTTGTTTTTCGAGACGATCGGAGTCCTCTTAAGGATCACCGCTAGCGTCGTTAATGCGATAATGGGAAGTAAAACAACAAGGCGTTTAAGCGAATGACTCATAAAACTAAATTAGTGAGCTTCTCAATGGAATCATGACCCCTCTTGTTAATAGTTTTTAAAAGCCACTTGTGAAAAATGAACTTTTGTCATGTTTAAATATGTGGAATAATTGTTGGAAACAAGGTCCAAAAGGCGTTTTAATTATCTTATTTTTGTTGAGTTTTGAGATCCGATATGGTATGAGTAACATCATAAGACTACTTCCTGAACATATTGCAAATCAAATCGCTGCGGGTGAAGTTATCCAGCGCCCTGCCTCAGTGGTCAAGGAACTGATGGAAAACGCGATTGATGCCGGTGCAGATAAAATACAAGTAATAATCAAGGATGCCGGCAGATCACTCATTCAGTTGATTGACAATGGAAAGGGTATGTCAGAACACGATGCTCTTCTTTGTTTTGAACGTCACGCTACCAGTAAAGTGCAATCAACAGAGGACCTTTTTGCTTTACAAACTAAAGGATTCAGAGGAGAAGCTCTTGCCTCGATAGCAGCCATAGCGCATGTCACTCTAAAAACGCGTAATGAAGTTTCTGAGACAGGAATAAAAGTAATTATGGAAGGAAGTAAGCTGGTATCAAAAGAAGAATGTGTTGCTCCTTTAGGTTCTTCCTTTGAGGTAAAGCATCTATTTTTTAATGTTCCGGCTCGAAGAAATTTCCTTAAATCAGACAATGTCGAGTTCAATCATATCATGGATGAATTTGAACGTGTGGCGTTGGCTCACCCTGAGTTGAATTTCTCTCTAAAACATAATGATCAGGATGTTTATTTACTGCAGTCTGGTGTTTTGCGTAAACGAATTGTTGATGTTCTCGGAAAAAGTTCAAACGACAAACTTGTACCCGTCGACGAAACAACTGACATTGTGAAGATTAGCGGCTACATCGGGAAGCCTGAATTTGCCAAGCGAACACGAGGAGAGCAATTTTTCTTTGTTAACAATCGTTTTTTTAGAGACGCATACCTAAACAATGCTGTCAACAAGGCGTTTGACGGTATGATCCAACCTAAAATGTTTCCAACTTACTTCCTCTTTCTTCAGATTGATCCGAAGAAAATTGATGTGAATGTTCACCCCACTAAAACAGAGATTAAGTTTGAAGAGGAACGCTCTATATATTCGATCCTTATGAGTAGTATTCGTCAGGCTCTAGGTAAATACAATATCGCTCCAACTCTAGATTTTGATCGCGAAACAAGCTTTGATCTGCCACTTTCAATGAAAGGACAACCGGCTCTGGAACCGATTGTTTCACATAATCCCGAGTATAATCCTTTTCAGTCAACAAAAAACACAAGTTCTACACAATTCACGAAAACGGATCACTCTCCTGCCCTTCGTGCGGCAGGATTCGGTAATACGCAACCTACTCCCGAAGACTGGCAGCGCTTTTATAAAATTGAAGATGAGGAAAAAGAGTCGGAAATAGTTAATTTAGATTTAGAAGAAGAAAATGAACGATTAAATGGTTCGGTATTACTGAAAGGAAAGTATGCCTTAACGCCTTGCAAGTCGGGGATAATGATGATCCATTTGGAAAGAGCAATTGAACGAATCATTTATGACCAGTTAATCAATGACTTTATTTCTAAACCTATAAGCTCTCAAAAATTACTCTTTCCGTTCACCCACGAATGTAGTACGGTTGAATTACGCCAATGGACGAATTGCATGCAGCTCATTACAAGATTAGGCTTTGAAAGTGTGGTGACAGAAACAGAAATCCAAATACATGCTGTTCCGGCAATTATCAGTGAAAACCAGTTGCATAATTGCCTGAATATGTTATTAACTAACATTTCTTTTAAAGAGATCGACAAGGGAGAAATTGCGCATGAACTAATTCGCTCTATTGCATGCGGTGCCTCGAGGAATCGCACGTTTCATGAGGAAGCGCTTTTAGGACTCATCGAGGATTTGTTTGCCTCCCCCGAACATGTATATTCGCCCTCGGGGAAACGTATTTTGAATACCTTGTCCTTGGAGGAAATAGCTACAAAATTTTGATATGTTTTCGTTTTTGAACAACCTACCTCAGGTCACCAAAAATTTGCTCATTTTGAATGTGCTGACTTATCTTGCCGCGTTGGTATTTTCAAGTAAGGGAATTGACGTCTATTCTATCCTTGGTACTCATTACCTAAATTCTCCTCTTTTTCAGCCATACCAGGTGGTCACCTACATGTTTATGCACAGTTTGCAGGATTTCACCCATATCCTGTTCAATATGCTCATACTTGTAATGTTTGGAGCACATCTGGAGCGTTTGTGGGGACCAAAACGATACTTCATTTTTTATTTTGCCTCCGGTCTTGGTGCCTTTCTTCTCTATAACAGTATCGGAATGTGGGAGATTGTTGAGTTGAAGAATCAAATGGCGAATGTTGGAATTGATGTCGCCGGGGTTAATCACAAAATACGGGAAGGCTATATTGATCAGATTATATATCACACTGAATACGAGCAACTTATTTTACAACAATACTACGATCTTTCCATTAGCTCAATGGCAGGGGCGTCGGGGGCACTATTCGGAATCATGGCAGGTTTTGCCGTGCTTTTTCCAAATACTGAGCTTATGTTGCTTTTTCCTCCTATTCCTGTTAAGGCGAAATACCTTATAGGGGCCTATTTGATCTTTGAAATTTACAGCAGCTTGTATGGTGTTAACGATCATGTGGCACATCTTGCGCATGTTGGTGGCGCGATCGTAGGAATTGCACTAGTGCTTATTTGGCGTAGAACCGACCGTGATAATTTTTGGTAATGCAAACTGAACAAACATTGATGGATAACCTCAAGGAGCAGTTCCAATATGGAAGGGCAACCACGCGACTTATCATTATTAACGTTGCAGTGTTTCTGATTATTGGTATGCTGGAGGTTTTTGCTCGACTTTCAGGTCCTCTGTCAGAATTAACAATGCAATTTACGCTCCATGAGCTTTTTGCTCTGCACCCGGATATCGTAGGATTTTTGAGTCGACCATGGGGACTTTTCACAAGTATTTTTGCTCATTTCTCCTTTTGGCACCTTGCGATGAACATGTTATTCCTTTATTTCTCAGGTAATATATTTGAACAACTTTTTAATCGCCAACGTATGTTTTACACGTATGTGCTCGGGGGTATTTTCGGTGGAATATTTGAAGTGTTGGCTCACTTGGTATTCCCGGTTATGCAAAATCAAGATACAGTTGTTGTGGGAGCATCCGGTTCGATTATGGCGATTTTTACCGCACTCGCATTTTATCGACCGCAGTTGAAAGTGCACCTGTTTGGTGTTCTACCTGTCCCAGTCATTGTACTAGCGGCATTTTTTATTCTGAGCGACCTTTTTTCGCTTGGAATGCATGACGGAATTGCTCATTTCGCCCATTTGGGTGGGGTGATTCTTGGTGTATGGTCAGTTCAATATCTACATGACAATAGGAATATCATTCAACTTTCCATTCGAACGGTAAATGCGATCGTTAATTTCTTTCACAGTTCGTTTGGAGGTTCAAGAATGAGAGTAAAAAAAGGAGGTTCTACTCGTGGACCGGCTATCAAAACAGATGAAGAATACAATCTTGAAAAGCGCCAAAGACAGGAAAAAACAGATGCTATTTTAGATAAAATCACGAAATCCGGCTATGATTCACTTACTAAAGCTGAAAAGGATTTTTTATTCAATCAAAGCAAGAATGGGTAAAATTCTGAAAAAAATAGTCCGATTTTCAACCTTTTTCAAGATTGCTACGTTCATTTGCCTTGGAGGATTACTACTTGCCTACCTTGCCCCGTTTGTGCATCCAAATACATTGAAGATCATTCCGTTTTTCGGTCTTGCTTATCCTGTAATTTTATTGTTCACAATCATCTTTTTGCTTATCTGGATACTCTTGCGCTCTCGCTGGGCAATTTTGGTTGGAATCGTTCTTTTGATCGGTGGTAAACTTCATTTTCGAATGATTGCAACAGGCTCGGATCCAGAGCATTATCCGAAAGATAATGATTGTCTCAAGGTAATGAGTTACAATGTTCGACTCTTTGGATTTTATACTTTTCAAGAGGAAGAGCGTAAAAAAAACCGAAATGCTATTTTTAGCTATATCGAAAAGTTAAATCCTGATGTGGCCTGTTTTCAGGAGTTTTATCATCAAGATAAACCTACTTCCTTTTCTACTCGCGACACACTCATGGAGATGATAGGATTTAAGGAGTATCATGAAAGATATGCACATAAACTGCGAGGGCGTCAAAATTTTGGAATTGCCATTCTCTCTAAATTCCCGGTAATTGCAAAAGGCGATATCATGTTTCACACACAAAGTGAAAACGATTTTAATTATTGCATCTACATAGATATCCTTAAAAACAAGGATACATTTAGAATTTATAATGTTCATCTTCAGTCTATTAAGTTAAAACAAGAAGATTATTCAATGTTCGAAGATCATGAACAAATTGCCGGACAATCAACTTCTACTTTACGTTTGCTAATAAATAAATTACGCTTGGCTTACCCGAAACGTGCCGAACAGGCGCGGAAGGTTGCTGAGCATGTGGCTACATGCCCTTATCCTTCTGTCGTATGTGGCGATTTCAATGACACGCCTTTGTCCTACACGTACAATCAATTTAACAGTATATTGAATGACGCTTTCAGGAATACGCGTTTTGGTATCGGATCAACTTATGTCGGAAAGATTCCTGCCGGACGAATAGATTACATTTTCTATTCTAATGAACTACAGGCAGCACGTTTCAGAATCCAGAAGCAAGCACATAGTGACCACCGCGCAATTTCATGTGAGATTTTCCGAAATATCAATGATTAATAGAGCCATTTAAATGAAATCTAAGAATAAACGAGATTAATAAACGAACCTTATTGAAGGAAAATGCTAATTGAAATAAATCCCACGAATATAGATCAGCGTCTAATAGATCAAAGTGTCGAAACTTTGCGTCAGGGAGGAGTTATAATTTTTCCAACGGATACCGTTTATGCGTTAGGATGCGATCTTTACAGCAAGAAAGGGTTACAGCAAATGGCCCGAATCAAAGATATTAAATTGAACAAAGCCAACTTTTCAATTATCTGTCCGGATTTGAGTGATCTTTCATCATATGTCAAGCAACTTGACCGGTCAGTGTTTAAGCTCCTCAAACAAAATCTTCCCGGACCTTTCACATTTATATTAACTGCTTCTAATGAGGTTCCTAAATTATTTGATTCCAATAAAAAAGAGATTGGTATTCGAATTCCGGCAAACCGGATCACGCTTGAATTAGCAAAAGCTTTGGGTAATCCTATTGCAGTTACTTCTCTTCACAATGAAGATGACCACATTCAGGAATACTATGCCGACCCCTATTCCATTTATGAAAAATATGGAGAGACCGTGGATCTTATTATTAGTGGAGGCTATGGAAATCTCGACGTTTCCACAGTAGTTGATTGTACTTCGGGCGCACCCGAAATTATCCGTCAGGGCTCAGGCTATTTGAGTTAAAATATGAACTCCCTTGTATACATGTTTATTCACTGATGAGTTGTTGAAACTTTAGCTGTTTGCCTTCCACATTGTAAGATTAAATTATCCAATTTAGCCATATGGTATTAAGCAGATTTTGGCTTGTCATCTTCATCAGTTCCCTGCTCTTCATTGTTGCAGGTTTGTTTTTGAACAAGCACTATAACATCGATTACATTCTCAATGGTAAAAAGGATGATCCTGTGCTAATTGCGGAGAAATACATTCACCAACTTCCGCCATACATCCAAGACAGCCTAAAAAGAAGTGTAGAACAAACCTTAGTCATGAATTTGAATGAAACAGACCCTGACACCACATATGTGATAAAAAACAAGGTTGTACAGGTATTCAGTGGTATTCAAAAATCTGACGGACTTCTTCAAACCTGTAAGAACAGTTTGTTTGACATCATTCTGCCACTTCTCGCCTATCTCTCTTTTTTCTGCGGTATTATGCAACTGCTAATCGACTCGGGAGCAACCGAAAAACTGGCATATCGACTTAGTCCACTTTTTGTGAAGGTATTCCCAACCGTTCCGAAAGGTCACGAATCCATTTCGTATATGACATTAAATTTTTCTGCCAATTTCCTAGGTCTGGATTCAGCTGCTACTCCGTTTGGACTAAAAGCTATGCAAAGTTTGCAAGAAATAAATCCAGAAAAAGACAAGGCCAGTGATGCGCAAATCATGTTCATGTGCTTGCATGCGGCCGGATTAACACTTATTCCTACCTCTATCATTGGATACCGTGCGGCGCAAGACGCATCTAATCCTGCTGATGTCATGCTTCCCTGTATCATCACTTCCTTTATTGGCACGATTGCAGCTCTTCTTATCGTAGGCATACGTCAACGCATCAATTTCAAAAGTGCGACATTGCTCGTTTCGATCTTCTCTGTTGTAGCTGCGATTATTGGATTGCTGTTTTATGTTAACAGCCTCGATTTGATTGGAAAGAACTATTTCACAGGCAATTTCTCCGGTTTACTTTTGATCGGCA
>JBIKYP010000117.1:0-5258 GCA_044355195.1 Crocinitomicaceae bacterium
TTGTTTTTACTCTCCTCTTTGCGTTTCTTCATGAAAAGAAATTTATAGAGAAAGACACTACAGTGTTTGATTCATTTGTCAGCGGAGCTAAAAACGGTATGGAAACCGGAGTAAAAATCTTTCCTTACGTGCTTGGAATGTTGGTAGCCATTTCCGTTTTTCGAAATAGCGGACTTTTCGAAGTCATAAGCTTCTGGATCTCTAAAGGATTTTATTTTTTGGGAGCTAGCAAGGAAATTACAGATTCTTTACCTGTAGCAATGCTTCGTCCGTTTAGCTCAGGTGGATCTCGCGGATTCATGATCGATGCGATGAACACCTTTGGTGTTGATTCATTAACGGGAAGATTGAGTTGTATCTTTCAATGCAGTGCCGAAACGACGTTTTATGTTATTGCCGTATACTTTGGAGCAGTCAACATTAAGAATACGCGATACACCTTATCCACCATGTTGCTTGTGGATCTTATATGTGTTCTAACAGCTATTGGCGTAGCGTTGTGGTTTTTTTAACCAATGAAAAAGTTATTTAAACGTAAACATAAAAGCAACACGGTGTTAACTGATACTGCGAAAGAAAAGGTTGCAATCAAACCTATTAATTATCCTGCGAAGATCATTCTGGCATGGGCAAAAGCTATTGAAGGGAATGAAGAACTCAGAATGTGGCTTCACGAGAACGGATATCCGGAATTAACCATGGCTACTTATGCCATTGAACTAAAGGAGGAGGCACGCAACTGGCTGATGCAGAATGGTTATGCGCATCTCATGGCAATGATTAATTCAGCTGAAGGGAATGAACAAGCGCAAAAATGGCTGAAAACGCATAACTTCATGGTGCTCTACCACATGTCGCTCGCTATTGAGGACGAAAGTGAATCCTGGGAATGGTTGGGGAAAAACGTAACTCCCGACATGTTCATTTTAACACAAGCTATCAAAACAGTGAAAGACCAAATCGAAGAGCAACACAATGATATTCATACGTTTAAAAGGGATAGGTAGTTGATTTAAAAGTCCAATTGCGTATATCTCACCTCCACCTCAGTAGCTCCCTTACCGTAATATCTAAAATCAGCGTCGTAATAGGAGATCCCCGACTTTCCAGTCAAGAAATCACGAATTTCTTGTTTTAAAATGCCTTCACCTACTCCATGAATGATAACTAACCTACGGACTCGCTTTTGTAAAGCTTTGTTATAAAATGCTTTGAACTCCCGCATCTGTCGTTCAAGAATTTCTGAATTACTCATTCCTCCGGTTGATTCCACCAATGCTTCTATGTGCAGATCAATTTCCCATACATCGAGGCTTTTGGTATCAGAAGAACCTCGTTCCTTAAGGTCAATCAGTTTATTTTTTACTAAGGAAATGTTATCCGGAACAAACAAGGTTTCCGAAAAAGTGTAATGTGTTCCATGTATCTTTACAAGATCCGTAGAAGAATATTTACGTTCAAAACCCGCCTCATCTAAAACCAAATAGAAATTACCGCCGAGAACAGCGATTATGGTCCCCTCTCCCTTCTCTGAGAGAAAAGTTATTTTTTCATTTACTTGAAAGGTAATCAAAATACCAGGTATAATTATCTTTTATCCATTCATTCCCGACAACAAGAAAAACGAAAGGAGCAATTATAATGCTTATCCAGCAAATGATTAGACTAGTCTTAAAAAGTAAACCGGCGTCTTTAACCGTAGGACGCTTTAGTGCTCCGTCAACTTGTTGAGCCATAAGCTGATCTGCTTGTTCCTCATCAATTTGTTGAATATATTCTTTCATTCGATTATTTTCTTCCAAGATAGCCGACTTTATTTTATGGTAATCACTGTTTGACAAAGACTTATAGGTTGTTTCATAAAGTACATCTTCAGATTCAAATCGTTTTCTTAGGTAATATTGGCGTTGAAGACCTCTAACCCTGAATCCCATGATGAACCCAAAACCAACAACGAGCCAAGATTGTGTGTACCACCCAAAACCAATGAGAATAAGAGAGGAAATAAAGGAAAACAGGAGAAGAAATAAATCCTGTTTTTTATGTATCAGCAATTTGAAGAGCTGTCCTCCATCAAGTGGATCCAGAGGAAGCAAGTTCAATATGTTAAGAAAAACAAATAATAGTCCCAGATCTACCAACCAACCGGCATGGGTATTTGCTGCAATTAAAATTAACGCTGCGCCTAGAAAAATACCGGGAAATGGTCCCGTAACCACAACCAACAAACTCTGACGTTGGGAATATATTTCTTTGGATCCTTGAACAAAGGCGCCCATCAAAGGAATAAAGAGCATTCGAACATGCTGATATTTGAAAAGCTTCATCATTGAGAAATGGCCCAACTCATGAAATATGAGTACGACAACCAGATGTAAGATGAAGATAAACTCGTCAGAAAAAATAAATAAAAAGGCAAGTATGAAAAGAATTACCGAAAAGACTGTAGCTACCAGATTATTACGTGGTTTCTCCTCCGCCAAAGGGGGTTTTTCAGGATATAGATCAAATTCCATTTCCTAAAAGTATGGAATTTTTATTTCATTCTGGATTTCAGGATATGAAGCACCTGATCCAATGAACACTCCTTGGCTTTGAGTAACACAAGAAAATGGAAAAGTAAATCGGCACTTTCTGACAGAAAGAGTTCATGATCATTTCTCAATGCTTCAATAACCGTTTCAACCGCCTCTTCTCCTACTTTTTGGGCAATTTTATGGGTTCCTTTTGCTTTAAGCGAAGCTACATAGGATTGGACATCACCACTTTCCCAGCGCTGACGAATAGTAGCTTCCAGGCTTGCCAATACACCAAAAGATGTCGTTTTCTCCTCCTGCCAGCACGTTTTAGCGCCTGTATGGCAAGTTGGACCATCGGGTTCTACCAGAATGAGGATGGTGTCATGATCACAGTCCACTTTTAATTCTTTAACCGTAAGGAAGTGCCCACTTTCCTCTCCTTTAGTCCAGAGGCGCTGTTTACTCCTGGAAAAAAATGTTACTCTTCCTTCCGCTTGAGTCTTTGTCAAGGCTTCTTGATTCATATATCCAAGCATGAGAACTTGAAAAGTGTTTGCATCCTGAATTATTGCAGGTACTAATCCTGATTTTTTTGCGAAATCAATTTCCATATAGCATGTTTCGAATGGCGATGCCATTATTTGTTAATTCATTTTTTAATTCCCTTATCTGTATTTCACCAAAGTGAAAAACGCTTGCGGCAAGAGCGGCATCTACATGAGCCTCTTTGAATACCTCAACAAAATGAGTAATCGTACCGCAACCACCTGATGCAATTACCGGTACGTTTACACGCTCTGAAAGAGATTTAAGTGCTTGAATGGCAAAGCCATTCTTTGTTCCATCGTGATCCATTGAGGTAAAAAGCAATTCTCCTGACCCTAATTTTACTGCTTCTTCTGCCCAAGTAAAGAGTTCTAATTCAGTTTCTTGTCGACCGCCATTCAAGAATACCTTCCATTTACCACTCATCTGTTTTGCGTCGATTGCTACTACTACACACTGATTACCAAATTGATTCGAAAGTCTCTTGATCAATTGAGGGTCTCTCACCGCTGCAGAGTTAATTGCAATTTTATCTGCGCCATTTTTTAACATGAGTGAAGCATCTTCTACTGAGGTAATTCCCCCGCCAACGGTAAACGGAATATTAATCTGTTCTGCCACCCTTCTGACCATTTCGGATAAGGTTTTACGCCTTTCATGTGTTGCCGTGATGTCTAAAAAGACCAACTCATCCGCTCCTAGTTCTGAATATTTTCGTGCGAGCTCTACAGGATCCCCGGCATCTCTAAGTCCAATGAAATTGACACCTTTGACAGTTCGACCATCTTTGATATCCAAACAAGGAATTATTCGTTTCTTTAACATGACTCGTCTAATTTTGCGAGTTCAATAAGGTCAATTCGACCTTCATAAATGGCTTTTCCTATAACTACAGCAGGAATCTTGAGTTTGATTAATTCGACAACATCGTTTAAACCTGACACTCCGCCACTTGCAATTAGATAAAGATCCGGATATAAACGCATAATTTCTTTATAAAGTTCATTCGATGTGCCCTGAAGCATTCCGTCTTTAGATATATCTGTACACAAAACGTGACGAATACCTAGATTGTAGTACGACGAAATAAACTCAAACAGATTAATGCCACTATCATCAATCCAGCCATTAACGGCTATTTTTCCATCTAAGGCATCTGCGCCTAAAATAAATTTATCAGCCCCGAATTCTCTAATCCACTCACCAACTGTTTGCGGTTCTTTGGCTGCCAGACTGCCAATAGTCAACTGATAGGCACCGGCATTTAATACTTTATCAAGATCCTCACGATTTTTGATTCCTCCACCGAAATCCACGCTCAATGATGTTTGTGAGCAAATGCTTTCAAGAGTCTTTAAGTTGACTACCTTTCCTGCTTTGGCTCCATCCAGATCAACCACATGTAAACGAGTAAATCCTTCCTCTTCGAATTGCCTTACTACTTCTACCGGATTCTTGTGGTAAACTTTTTCGGTTGAATAATCTCCTTTGGTCAATCGAACGCAATTGCCATTGATTAAATCTATTGCAGGTATGATTTTCATAGTTTTTTTTCAAAAAATCGTTTCAAAATTTCTTCACCTGCTTTACCACTTTTCTCCGGATGAAACTGACAACCAATGAAGTTCTTTTTTTCAAGTGCTGCAGAAAAAGGAATCTGATAGTTACTTGATGCCGAAGTGTATAGGCTTAATGGGGCGTAATAACTATGTACAAAATAGACATCTAAATCTAGACCTGACAGTAAGCCCTTTGTTTCTTCAATTGTATTCCATCCCATGTGAGGAATCTTCAAGTTATTCTTAAAATGGAGTACAGATATATCATCAAATATGTCCAGTCCTTTCGTGTTACCCTCTTCGGTTGAAGCACACATCAATTGCATACCCAAACAAATTCCGATGACGGGCTGATTCAAATTCGGAATCAATTTGTTTAGACCAAATTCTATTAATTTTTCCATCGCAGGGGCAGCATGACCAACACCAGGAAAAATAACTCTGTCTGAACCGCGTATTAGTTCTTCGTTCGCGGTTAAAATGGGTTCGATTCCCAATCTTCTTAAGGCTGATGCCACCGAAAACACATTTCCTGCACCGTAATCGATGATGGTTACCTTCATTATAACATTCCTTTAGTAGATGGAAGTATAGCATTCCTTCCGTCACGATTTTTAGCCATTTTTATTGCTTT
>JBIKYP010000033.1:0-23575 GCA_044355195.1 Crocinitomicaceae bacterium
GGAGAAAGCGCAAGGAGTAATTGAATGGTGCTACAATTGGGATTGGCAATAATCTTGTCCTCGGACGTAAGTAAGTTGCCATTTATTTCCGGAACAATTAGTTTTTTGGAGGGATCCATCCGCCAAGCTGAAGAATTGTCGATGACTGTAGTTCCAACTTCAGCAAATCGTGGCGCCCATTCCAATGAGGTTTCGCCTCCTGCTGAAAAGATCGCAAGATCAGGCACCATATCAACAGCAGCTTGGAGACCAACAACTTTATAAGATCTCCCATTAAATTCAAGTTCTTTTCCAACAGATTTCTCCGAAGCCACAGGAATCAATTCAGTAACAGGGAACTTTTGTTCAAGAAGCACGTTAAGCATCACATTTCCAACCATTCCGGTAGCACCAACCACTGCAACTCTCATAAATTTAGCTTTAATCGTGAGTCAAAATTACTATATTTATCGCTCTCCAAATTTGCCGGATGAAATACTTTTTTATCGTTTTCAAAATTTTCTTTATTTCTCAAGCTATTGGTCAGATAGGGGAAAATTTCAATGACGGAAATTTTAGCACGAACCCTTCGTGGATTGGCGACGATTCGGTTTTCACAGTCATCGATATGGCAGGAAATTTCAAACTAAGGTCAAACAAATTCATACCTAGTTCAACGTTTTATCTTTCCTCACCGAGTAAGCAACGTATAAATGGTCAATGGGAATTCTTTGTCCAACTTCAATTTAATACGTCAAGTTTAAACTACGTAGATATTTATTTGACATCTGACCAATCAAATCTCACGAGTCCAACCGTAAGCGGTTATTTTGTAAGAATAGGAGGGACATTAGATGAAATCGCTCTTTATCGTAGAGTCGTTGGAACAGCAGTTAAATTGATTGATGGGGTTGACGGCCTAACCAACCGCTCAAACAACACCTTAAGAATTAAGGTAAAATGTCTGGGGTCTGACATATGGACCTTAGAACGAGATGTTACCGGAACAGGTGCTAACTATGTTTCTGAAGGCAGTGTTTCAGATACAGTTCTCGGCAGCAGTTCCTTTTTTGGGATAAGTATCCGGCAATCAACGTTAAGTTTTGCGTCGAAACATTTTTTTGATGACATAGTTGTTGGACCTATTATTCCTGACTTTGCCCCTCCTCAAATGACCTCTGTTTCAGCAGTTTCATCCTCTCAAGTTGATGTGTTATTCAATGAAGCCCTTGACTCAGTTTCTGCAACGAATGGAATAAATTATTCTATTTCACCGTATGTAGCAATTTCTTCTGCGGTTTTGGATGAATTGAATTCATCTCTTGTTCACTTGAATTTGAGCGGGTCACTCATGAATGGCAATTTATATACGATAACCTCCACTAATATCAGAGATGTAGCTTTAAACAATTCAACGGCACAATATCTTCAGTTTGATTTTCTTAATGCTGAAGTTCCGTTACCCGGAGATGTGATTATCAACGAGATTATGGCGGATCCTTCACTGTCTGCGGGTCAACCGGAATTTGAATATATAGAGCTTTATAATCGCAGCACAAAATATTTTAATCTTAATGGTTGGAAGATTAGCGACGGGGTTTCGACAGGCACTCTCCTTGAAGACTGGCTTTTACCGGGAGGATATAAGGTCCTCTGTACCACTTCAGCTTCCGGACTCTTCGCACAAACAGTTCCGGTGACCGGTTTTCCGAGCTTGAATAATACTGGTGACAGCATAATTCTGCGAGACAACAATGGGAAGATGCTTGAAAAATTATATTACGTGGATTCCTGGTATAAAGACGACCTTAAGGCAGGAGGCGGATATTCATTGGAACGGATAAATCCTAATGATCCGTGTTCAGCAAAGGACAATTGGGCTGTTTCAAATGCTTCCAACGGTGGGACTCCCGGGGTTCAAAATTCTGTGTTTAATAATGCGCCTGACCTCACCGCTCCTGATATAAGTGAACTTATTGCTGTTGCTCCGGGTCAACTTGAGATTTATTTTTCTGAGGGAGTGGACTCTATCGCTTTAATGAACGCACCAATTAGTATCATACCCCCATTGAAAATAGGTTCAAAAACGGTAGCGGAAACTTTCCCGCAACGTATGGATCTCACATTTAATGAGGAAATTGTTCCTGGTGAGCCATATCAAATCACCATTACTAAACTATCAGATTGTTGGATGAATTCCGGTTCCCCGACAGGCATATTCGTTCTACCGGAAACACCTGAACCGGGGGATCTTGTGATCAATGAAATTCTCAATGACCCCTACACCGGAGGCTCTGATTGGATAGAGGTGTACAACAACTCATCAAAACTGATGGATCTGAAGAACTGGTCTATAGCTAATTTCGCAAATGACACTATTTATAATCAAAAAGTTATTGATATTCATTATTATTTGAAGGGTGGCGAATATGTTGTTTTGGGATTAGATTCTTCATTTGTTAAGCAACATTATCCTGCCTCCTCGGCCGGCACTTTTATTCATTTGGAAACCCCATCTTATTACAATGACTCGGGTACGGTATATTTAATTTTTAACAATCAGGTAATCGATAAGGTGTCGTACAGCTCAGAATGGCATTTTGAGTTATTGGACAATACCGATGGGGTCTCACTTGAGCGTATAGATCCAAACGGATCTTCAAATGTGTCTACCAATTGGCATTCAGCTGCTGAAGCGATAGGTTTCTCAACGCCCGGGGCTCAAAACTCGCAATATCGTCAGGTAGTTTCCAATGGGGAATTTAATTTTTCATCTCCTACGGTCTCTCCGGATAATGACGGATTCGAGGATGTGCTTCTGGTAACCTATCGAATGACTCAACCCGGCTTGTTGGGTTCGTGCACCATCTATGATGACAGGGGTCGAATAGTGAATTCTTTATTTAAGAATGAGTTATTGGGGTCAACCGGTTCATTTACCTGGGATGGTTTGACAGACAAGAAACTGAAAGCAGGGATTGGTACTTATATTGCCCTTTTTGAAGCATTTTCGGCAAATGGGGGATTGATGTTTTCTAAAACAAAACCATTTGTGGTAGCAGGCAAACTTTAAAAGCACTTATTTTGTTTTTTAAATGCAAAAGGCACTCAAAAGATCTTTAAATCTACTTCCCGGGTCGAAAGGATGGATTAACAAGTACATGAACCTTGTTCAACGAGGCAGTATCGAAATCAATGTATTTCATCCGGAAAATGTGGATATTGAATCATATATACACGCAACGTTAGCGAAAACGGGAATTAGTTTTGGATATCCCTCTTCCCTGCTTTTTGCTATAAATGTGGACGACACTAAGTGGACGACGGAGGAAAAATTAAAATTGTTATTGTTCGAGTCCCACCTCTTTATTTTTAAAATTCATCATAAAGAGAAAGACGTTGATAAGGAAGAATTTCTGGATAAGCTACTTTCCTTTTACGGTAATCATCAGGTTGGGTCGATCACAAGGATGTTTAACTTTTTTATAAAGGAATCCAAAGACGAGAGACTGGAGTCTATTTTAGCTGATCGCGCCGGGATAAAACTCAATTTGTTGGAGAGCAAATTCTGGATAAACTATGTACACAACGTATTTATTTACCTGGATGTCATTCTTTTTCATGAATATCTTTCCGAAAAGAAAAAAATTGCTGCTACTCATTATGACGAGCTCGCTTTGGATGCCTTAAATGCAATTGCCTTAGCCTCCTCGTCTGATGGTGTTATTGAAACGAAGGAGCGTGCCATGTTTAAGGTGTTTTTGGCTTCTGCAACTATTTCTGATGCAAATCGGTCGGTCGCTGAAAAGCGTTTTGAAAAGGGCGGGAGTCTGACGGAATTTAGCGATCATATAAAAAAAAGTAAATTGAGTAAACGTTTTGTTTCAGACCTTTCGGCATTAGTTATTTTATCAAACCATCAAGCTATTTCCGATGAGCGGAAATTTCTTTCAGATCTTTCCCTGTTTCTGGGTAATGGGGAAAATGAAATCAACGAATCCCTTGCGCTGACTGAACAATTCATCATCAATAATTATCAAAAAGTGCCTTTTCTTTCGGATTCTTCCTCGGTAGAAAAAATATACAGCAGCTTATCAAAACGCTGGGTTAAGATTCTGGGAAGAAACAAAGACAAACTTGCCGCTGAATTGAAACAGAGCAAAGAATTGGTGTATCTCATTCGAAAATCAACAACAACGGAACTTACAAAGGCGGAAAAGGAATTGGTTAAAGAACAGTTCAAGGATATTGTGCGTTCTATGCCTTCTTTGGCCATCTTTATGCTTCCCGGAGGAGCGTTGTTGCTACCCCTTGTACTTAAAGTCATCCCGGATCTTGTTCCATCGGCATTTAGGGATAATAAATTGGAAGAGTGAGGAAATGTATTACCGAAATCAATTCACTCTAACACCTTTGCAATTCAACAGACGCTTCCGTCAATTCACATAGGGTCTCCTTTTTTTATAAGTTTTTAACTGTATTATTGTACTCTCAATGCTAATATCATCAATTATGCGTCATTTTACATTGATTATCGCTTCATTTTTCTCTTTTGCATGTTTGCAAATTAAAGCTCAAGGACATACACAGTCAATCCGGGGAACCGTAACCGACAAACAATCACAACTCACCATTCCGGGAGTAAAAGTTGTTATTCTAGAGTCTAATCCGTTAAAAGCATCAACTACAGACATTGATGGAAAATTTAAAATTACTGAAATCTATCCAGGACGTTATGATCTTCGTGTTACCTATCCCGGGTACAAGGAAGTGGTATTATCAAATATCCTTGTCGCCGCCGGAAAAGAAACAATTCTTGAGGTAGCGGTGGAGGAAAATGTTAAAGAGGTTGCTACCGTTGTTATAACTGCGCGAAAGAAAAATGAAACCATCAATGAATTGACAACTGTTAGTGGACGTTCTTTTTCCATGGAAGAAGTAAACCGATATGCTGGTGGTCGTTCTGATCCGGCGCGACTGGCCGCCAACTTTGCCGGGGTAAGTTCACCGGACGATTCCCGAAACGACTTAGTTATTCGCGGAAACTCACCAATAGGGGTTTTATGGAGAATAGAAGGCTTAAACATTCCAAATCCTAATCATTTTTCAACAGTTGGGACGACAGGCGGACCAGTTAGCGCGATCAATACCAATGTTTTGCGGAATTCTGATTTTATGACTTCCGCTTTTCCTGCGGAATACGGAAATGCGAATGCCGGCGTCTTTGATCTTGGATTCCGCAACGGAAATACTGAAAAACGTGAACATACCTTTCAGTTGGGTGCACTCACCGGGATTGAACTTATGACTGAAGGCCCCATACGTAAAGACAATGGCTCATCTTACTTACTTGCCTACCGCTACGGTTTCGCAGGTGTGGCTCAAGCTATAGGATTACCTATTGGAACTGCCGCTACACCTTATTATCAGGACCTTTCCTTTAAAGTCAACTCTGGAAATAGCAAGATAGGTCGATTTACACTATTCGGACTTTTTGCAACCAGTCACATTAAATTCCTGCACGATGAAATTGATAGTAATGATTTGTTTGCAGATCCGTCGGTGGATAGTTATTTTATTAGTAATCTCGGAATGGTTGGGGTGAAACATTTTATTCGAACAGGCGAAAAAGGATACTTCAGCACGATTGTCGGGACGACTTATGCAGACTCTGATTACCGCGAAGATAGTCTTTCGACTAGCGGCGCTACTGCACGAATACTCGATAATACCACTAATCGGACGAACTATTCTATCAATAGTTCTTTTAATCAGAAGATTAATGCGCGGCTGTTTGTTAAAGTCGGTGTCCTAACAGAGGTGATGAATACCAATTTATTCTATCGCAATAGGGAAGATAAACCTGACTGGATCACCATTTGGGACACGAAAGATCAGACGGTATTGCTTCAAGGATATGCACATGCGAAGTACAATTTTAGTGATCAATTCACGATGAATTTGGGAATTCACTCCCAATATCTTGCGCTAAATGGGTCGAATTCTTTAGAGCCTCGTGTTGGATGGCGGTATCAGTTAAAACAACGCCACACCTTTACTTCCGGTTTTGGAATGAATAGTCAGTTGCAACCTATAGATCTTTATTTCTACCGTAGTCCTAATCCTAACGGAAATATTGAATTAAGTAATAAAAACCTTGATTTCACCCGAAGTACGCATGCCGTTGTTGGCTATGAAGTAACCCCGGCAAAGGACTGGCGCATTAAAACTGAACTTTATTATCAGTGGCTTTACAACGTTCCTGTAACAATTGATTCCAGCAGTTTTTCATTACTCAATGCGGGAGCCTCGTTTAGTCCGACTGAAAAGGGATCCTTGCAAAATCAAGGCACAGGGAGAAATTATGGTATGGAACTCACTATAGAAAAATTCTTAAGTAAGGGATACTACGCCCTAATCACAGGAACAGTATATGAAGCAAAATACACAGGTAGTGACGGAGTAGAACGTAATACTGCATTCAACGGGAAGTTTGTGTACAACCTTTTGGTTGGTAAGGAAGTGAAAGTGGGGAAAGATAAGCGCAATGCGCTGATGTTCGACGTAAAAATGACCCAAGCAGGAGGGAGATATTACACTCCGGTGGATTTGGTAGCGTCACAATATTACCAACAACAAGTAGTTTTGGGAGATGATTATGCGTTTACGAAACGTTACGGAAATTTCTTCCGATTTGATGTGAAAATCGGGTTCACCCTGAATAGCTCAAAGCGTCAACTTTCACAATCGTGGTACTTTGATATTCAGAATGTGACGAACCATAAAAATATTTTCGCTGAACGCTATAATCCCTTAACGAATAATATTAATACAGCCTATCAAATCGGATTCTTTCCAAATTTCACTTATAAAATACAATTCTGATATTGAGAGATGCCTAGTGTCGTCAAATTCCATGCGAACGGGGGAGTATTTGATCAAATTTACATAGGTGAATTAGGGTGAAGAAAACAGCGACTAAGTTTTGTAATTTTAGCTTATGATTAGAGATAAATGGCGATTGATATGGATGATTTTAGTCGGCACTGGCGCTAATCAATTGGTTCATTTTATGAACTTTAACATCTATCTTTTCGATGGATATGTTTATCTGATGGGTTGGATACAATCTATGCTAATAACAGCAATCATTTGGGAAGGCGTCCTGCGTTTTGACAGCTATATCAATACTTATTTCCCGTGGGAAAGACAAGCGCTTAAACGTATTCTTTTGCAGATCCTTTTTGTGTTTTTTTACACTTCGTTTGTGCTATTCACAATTACGTTGTTTTTCGATACATACGTCTGTAAATTAAGAATTAGAGATCGCAACTCGTTTTATCTGTTTGTACTGATTATCTCGGTTCTTATTTCCCTTTTCATTGTGACTCTGGAAATCAGTGTTCAGTTTTTTCGGAATTGGAAACAATCATTGGTTCAGTTGGAGCACTACAAAACAGAAACGGCACATGCCCAGCTGGAAAACATAAAAAGTCAAATAAACCCGCATTTCCTTTTCAATAACATGAGCATTCTTTCATCGTTGGTGTATAAAGATCAAGACAAAGCTGTAAGTTTTATCCATCAGTTATCGCAGGTTTATCGCTATCTGCTTGAAAATGCCGGACAAGAGCTTCGTACGCTCGAGGAAGAAATACAGTTTATCAGCTCCTACACTTACTTACTTAACATACGTTATTCTCCAAACCTCGTGTTTCGATTCGATATTGAAGAAGAAAAAACCCGCTTATTGATACCTCCATTGGCTATTCAATTGCTAATAGAAAATGCCATTAAGCATAATATCGTTTCAAGTGAGCAACCGCTGACCATAAGTATTTCAACGAACGGGGATAAACTCATTGTAGAAAATAATTTACAACTTCGTATTTCTAAGCTGCCTTCTGGGGGCACAGGACTAAAAAATATCAGTCTACGCTACCGTTATTTTACGGATAGAGAACCTGAAATTTCTAAAGCAGAGACCACGTTTATGGTCAAGATTCCATTATTGCAACCTGTATGAATGTAATTATTATAGAAGATGAGCAACTTTCAGCTGATCATCTGGGAACCCTACTCGAGCGATGTGACCAACGTATTAAGGTGACGCATCGGTTTGAAACGGTTAAGCAAAGCGTGCAGGCTTTCCGCGCGGGGATCAAAGCTGATTTGCTATTTATGGACATCCATCTGGCAGATGGAAGTAGTTTTGAAATTTTTCCCGAAACGCAAATTAATATTCCAATTGTATTTACAACGGCTTTCGATCAGTACGCAATTCAGGCTTTCCGAACCAACAGTATCGATTATCTTCTCAAACCTATCGACATAAACGAACTAAGGCGTGCATTGGAAAAGTTAAGACAGATAAATATCCAACAGAACAACGTATTGTTCTCTCAATTAGTGGAACAATCCGGACTTCGACATTTCAATTATAAAAACCGCTTCATGGTAAAACTGGGTGATAATTTAATGTCAGTAAAAACCGCTGAAGCAGATCATTTTATATACGAAGACGGGATAGTTTTGCTGCATCATAAATCCGGAAAGCGCTATCCGGTAGATTATACGCTCGAACAACTCGAACAGCTACTTAATCCGGATTCCTTTTTCCGCATCAATCGCAAAATAATAGTACATATTGAGGCGATTGTTAAAGTCGGTAATTTCTTTAATAGCCGCTTGAAAATCACTACCCCCCTTCTACAATCTGATGATGGTGTAGTGAGCAGAGTCCGGGTTAACGATTTTAAGCAATGGTTAAATAAATAGGATAAAGTTTATCCATTTTTTCGAAGAGTAGTCTCCTCATCATTCAAAAACCTTGCAATGAGCCTACAATTTTCTACATTGTTAAAATTTGTTTCAACAAAGGTTTTGCGCTTCCCGTAATCTTCTCTGCTCAGGGAAACATTCTTCAAACCTAAAAAATGTATTTTCAGATCTTTGGCGTTTTCGGCAATCACACAAAATTCGGCGAAAGGGGTGCCTTCCACCATCTGAGGATTGACGAGCAAATGTCCACTACTACATAAACAAGATAGGAGTTTTAGCTTTATTCCGCTGGCATTCTCTGTGTGGAGCACATGAATATGCGCTTCTTGAATGAGTTGATTCATTTGCTTCTCTGACGGATTCGAAAATAAAGTCACTCCGCTCTTTTGGCAAAGAAGTGCTAATTTTTTGGGAGGACGTTTTCCTGCGATGACCAAGGAGAATTCTTGGTTGATAACTCCGGACAAGTTCTTGATGAGATAAAGAGCGGCCTGTATATTCTCCGGTACGGAAAGATTGCCATGAAAGAGTGCATAGCGTTTGGTGGGGATATATTCACCTTCTAAAGGAGGAAATGAAGCGGGCAACACATATACATTCGAGTTCAATTCGTAGAGTTGATTTGCGTCCCCTTCTTTAATGGCTAATATCGCACTGCAATCAGCTAAAATGGATTGATATTTTTTCAGTTTGACCGCTTCCATCTGAAAAAAGAGTTTTCTTAATAGCCCGCTTTGTTTTCCGAGTCCACGGTAATACTCGTCTTCCACATTGTGCATCCTAACCAGAGTTGTACGTTTTTGAATCTCCGGATGTTTGAGGTAAAGGGTGGTATGTATTCCTTCAAAAAGGATGGGAGCACTGTCGCTTAGGAGGCGATCCAACAATTCTTTACTGTTTCGTGATTCAACAATAAAAGGACGTTTAGAGAACAAGTACCAAAGTGATCGTTTACGACGATAATAATTAACTGACCCAAAAGCTTCCAATGCTTTTTGCTTTCCGCGTCCGTATTCGAATATATGTATGGTGAGCTTGAAACCCATTTCCTTCAAGGCCTGAATTCGGTAATACATGTCAACGGCTCCTCCATAATCGGTCGGAAAAGGAACGTCCAGACATATGATATGTAGTTTTTTTTCAGTCAATTGGAGGGTAGATGAATTGAAGAGTATCAGTTTCGTTTTCCCAACATTCCTGCTCAGCGGCAAGGGCACAATTGGATTTAAATCGTTTCGTTTTTTCCTGATCGTGTTGAAGAAGCCTGATCTGGTTTTGTAATGCTGTAATGCTGAAATCATTTAATATAACACCGACGTTATATGTTTGAACTATTTTCGCCACTTCGGGCAGATCTGTACAAATGACCGGAATACCTGCGTTCAGATAATCAAAAAGTTTGTTGGGAAGGGAAAAGCGATAGTTGAGATTGCTTGGCTTATCTAAGGTCAGACCAACATCCGCACAGGCAGTGTATTGCATCATTTCTAAATAGGGCATTTTTGGCAAGAACATCACTTTGTCTGACAAGCAATTTGATGCCACGTAGGATTTCAGTAAAGGCACGGAATCACCATCTCCAAGAATTAGTAGCAACACATTTCTCAGTTCACGAACGGCCTCTACCGCCTCCTCGGCACCACGGTCAACATTGATTCCGGCGCCTTGCAGGATCAAAATGAATTTATCAGTTGGAAGTCCTAATTCTTCTCTGGTTTTTCTTTTCTCCGGTCTCCATTTTGGCGAAACATTCCGAACCACCAACACCTTCTTTAGGTATTTCTCCCGGTAAATTGCAGCGATAGTCTGATTCACGGTATAGATGGTGTCTAGCTTTGGAAAGATCCATTTTTCGATTTGCTCCCAGAGAGTTTTTACTATGAAACGGCCTTGTAATTCAGGAACTTCTGTAAAGTATTCATGTGTATCGTAAACCAAACGGCAGGTGCGTTTCAATTTTGAAGCCAGGAAATTCGCGAGAAGCGTATCCAGGTCATTGCTAACGAGAAGATCAGCGCGATGAAGTGTTAAATACCAGAATAACCGATAATTAAATGAGGCGTAAAACAAAAAGCCCTTTTCGAAAAACAGACGAAAACGTTTGGTGGAGTAGGGACGATTTGCAAGTTCGACACTGTTTTTTTTTCTGCGACCAACCAGCATTACCTCGTAGCCTTGCTCCTGAAGAAACAAACAGATCTTATCCACCCGATTGTCGGTGTGAAGGTCATTGGAAACAGATACAATGGCTTTTGGCCGCTTCATTTATCAAATGTAGGAAAATCAAACCTTTTCAAGAATTCCTTCCATTTGTTCAAAAGCATCTTTGAGGTGTCTGACTTGATTGAAGACAATACGAAGGCGATCATTTTTTTCGTTTAAAGAACAGTTTGAACCATTTGTCTGAATGTCTTGTAGTAGGTGCGTAAAGATTTCTGATTCGTAAAACGGGGATTGAGGATTGGCGATGAAATAACCGACCATCTTTCCGGATTTGATAACCAGACGTTCCAATCCCATTTTTTGAGCTAACCAACGCAACTTGAATGATAGAATCAATTCTTTTACTTCCTTTGGTAAGGAACCAAAACGGTCGATGAGTTGATCTGCGAATTGACTGAGTTCGTTTTCGTTTTTTAGATTATCCATTTCCTGATACAAACTCAAACGTTCGGATACATTGTTTACATAATCATCCGGAATACGTACTTCGAGATCGGTTTCCAGGATGCAATCCTTTACAAATTGCAATGGATTATCCGTAGTTCGACCTTCAAACAACTCTTTGAATTCATTTTCACGCAATTCTTCAATGGCTTCGTTCAGAATCTTCTGATACATTTCAAACCCGATCTCGGAGATAAATCCGCTTTGTTCCCCTCCTAACATATTTCCTGCTCCACGTATATCAAGATCCTTCATGGCAATGTTGAATCCGGCACCTAGGTCTGAAAATTGTACCAGGGCATCCAAACGCTTGCGGGAATCGGATGTCATTACGCTGAAAGGTGGTGCAATTAGGTAACAGAATCCCTTCTTATTGCTTCTTCCTACTCGGCCGCGTAATTGATGTAAGTCGCTTAACCCGAAAGTGTGAGCATCATTTATGATCATCGTATTTGCGTTAGCGATGTCTATTCCGGATTCAATAATTGTAGTGGCAAGCAACACGTCGTATTCGCCGTTGATGAAGTCCATCATTATTTTTTCCAATTGCTCGCCGTCCATCTGTCCATGACCAATTCCGACTCTTACTCCGGGACATAGCCTGGATATCATTCCTGCGACCTCACGAATATTGGCCAGCCGGTTATGAACAAAAAATACTTGTCCCCCTCGACTCACCTCATATGCGATGGCATCCCGTATTGCTTCTTCATTGAAATGAATCACTTCTGTAAGAACGGGTTGTCTGTTTGGAGGAGCTGTGTTAATGATGCTGAGATCGCGTGCACCCATCAGAGAGAACTGCAACGTTCTCGGTATGGGTGTAGCGGTTAAGGTAAGGGTATCCACCGTTGCGCGAAGTGTTTTTAGTTTGTCTTTTATGGCGACACCAAATTTTTGTTCTTCATCAATGATCATCAGGCCCAGATCCTTATACTTAACTTTAGAAGCTACAATGGCGTGTGTTCCGATCAGGATATCAATCTTTCCCTCTGCCAGATTTTTGAGTGTTTCTGCAGATTTTTTGGCAGATTTGAATCGGTTAAGGTAATCCACGGTCACAGGAAAATCTTTAAGGCGTTCCTTGAAGGTCCTAGAGTGTTGCATTGACAGAATTGTCGTAGGAACTAATATAGCTACTTGTTTGCCATCGGTTGCTGCTTTGAACGCGGCTCTAATTGCTACTTCAGTTTTTCCGAATCCCACATCACCACAGATGAGACGATCCATAGGAGTGGGTGATTCCATGTCTTCTTTTACCGCTTGAGTAGCTTTAAACTGATCAGGAGTATCCTCGTACATAAAAGAAGCTTCAAGCTCGTTCTGTAGATAAGAGTCCTTGTTGAAAGCAAATCCGGGTTGACTTTTCCTTTTAGCGTAAAGTTGGATGAGGTCGAACGCTAATTCCTTAATTTTCTTCTTTGTCTTATTTTTTAAGGTTGTCCACGTCTGGGTACCCAGTTTGTTCAGTTTAGGTGCATTACCTTCTTTTCCAGTGAATTTAGAAATTCGGTGCAGTGAGTGAATGCCTACATAAAGCACATCTCCATCCTTATAGACAAGACGGATGGCTTCCTGAGGTTTGCCATTTACATCAATGGTTTCAAGGCCGGAAAATTGTCCGACGCCGTGATCAATGTGGGTGACGTAATCGCCTTTCTGAAGATTGTAAATTTCTTTGAGAGTTAGTGCTTGCTTCGCCTGGCGGAACCCTTCCTTTAGCCTAAACCGGTGATATCGCTCAAAGATTTGATGATCGGTGTAGCACGTAAGTTTTAGGTCGGGCGAAATGAAACCTTCATGTAAGGCCAGATGCATAGGTGTGAAATCGACCTTGCCACCTATATCTTCAAAGATTTGATAGAGTCGCTCGATCTGGCGTGGCTGGTTTGAAAAGATGAGATTCCTAAATTTTTTTTCTAATCGCCTGATGAGATCATCTTGTAAAAGGTCGAAGTTTTTATTGAAACTGGGTTGGGGAAGGAAATCAAATTGGAATGATATGTCCGGCTTAAAATGGTATTCCGGACCCCATTCAATGATTTTTAAATTTTCAAAGGCTATATTAAGTTCAGCCGGATGAAGGTAGAGTCCGGCCGGTAAGGAATGCCTTAATTGTTGAGGCATTTCCGAATGAATCTTCGCAGCTCGATCATATTCTTTTTGTATAACGCTGGTGAGTTGATCGAGAGAGGAGAGCCAAATAGTGGTTTGCCTACCTAAAAATTCCAGGAAATTTGCGTTATGGTCAATACTTAGGGAACCTTGTATATTAGGTATAATATTAAAATGTGCATGTGAAGTAATAGATAATTGCGTTGAGGCATCGAAGGTGCGAATACTTTCCACCTCATCACCAAAAAACTCTATACGGAAAGGGGCATCATTACTGTAGGAAAACACATCTAAAATGCCACCACGAATAGAAAATTGCCCGGGCTCGTAAACAAAGTCCACACGATCAAAATGGCATTCCAGCAGGAGCTCATTCATAAAATCAATGGAGTAAGATTTTCCGATTTCAACGCGAAGTGTATGCTCTTTGAGTCGTTTTTGAGTAGGAACTTTTTCAAATAGGGCTTGTGGGTAGGTCACAACCCAAACATTGTTTCCGTTATTTATTTTTTCAAGGGCTTCGGCTCTTGAAACCACATTTGCGTTGTCTGTTTCCTCCAACTGATAAGGCACTCGATAGGATGCAGGATAAAATATGATGCGTTTATCACCGGGATAGAGTCCTTCGAGATCGTTCAGAAAATAGGCCGCTTCCTCTTTGTCATTGAGAATAAACAAATGATGTCCCGGAGTTTGTTCAGCTAGTGCAGATGCACAAAGACTTCTTGAAGATCCTATTAAACCTTTCCAGTGTATATGTGCTACTTGTTCCCTGAGTTTTTGCGCAGAAAGATCAATGGGTGCAAGTTTCTGGAAGAGGGATCTGAATTCCTTAAGTTCCATAAATTACTTCAGGAGACTCATTGCTTTTTCGACCATTTGCTTTGATCCGACAAAGAAAGGAACGCGCTGGTGTAAACGGTGAGGTTCAATAGAAAGAATACGATCTCTTCCGTTAGTTGCTAGTCCGCCTGCTTGTTCTGCTATGAAAGCCAGGGGATTACATTCGTATAGCAAACGCAGTTTTCCTTCCGGAGATGAGGTGGTTCCCGGATAGATATAGATCCCTCCTTTGATCATATTACGGTGAAAATCAGCGACTAACGATCCAATATAGCGGCCTGAATAAGGGGATCCTTTGTCATTTTCGTAACTCTGACAATAGGCAATGTATTCCTGAATACCTTTTTCACATATATTTATGTTTCCCTCATTCATTGCATAAAGACGTCCTGTCTCAGGCATTTGCATATTTGGATGAGAGAGGCAGAATTCGCCGATAGAGGGGTCGAGGGTAAATCCGTTAACTCCTCTTCCAGTCGTGTATACGAGCATTGTGGAAGAACCATAAAGCACATAACCTGAAGCAATCTGTTCCTGACCTTTTTGAAGCATATCATTTAAAGTAGCCTCTGTGCCTGTTGCTGAAATACGTCTGTATATGGAAAAGATGGTTCCGATAGATACATTGACATCTATATTTGACGATCCATCGAGAGGATCGAAAAGCACGACATATTTGCCTTTTTTAGAAATTTCAGAACTAAAGGCCACAAAATCATCATTCTCCTCGGATGCGATGCCACAAACCTCTCCGCCATATTCGAAGGCTTTAATGAATTGTTTGTCTGCTACTACGTCCAGTTTCTGTTGTTCTTCACCCTGAACATTTACTTCGCCTTGAGCACCGAGAATATGATCCACTAGTCCGGCTTTGCGCACATCGCGGCTCACAATCTTAGAGGCAACAGCTATATCATTTAGCAGCCGACTCAGTTCGCCGGAAGCAAAAGGAAAATCTGCTTGTTTGGTCATTATGAATTCACTCAGGGTAGTAACCTTGGACATGTGCGATAATTTTTGGCAAATATCGTGAATCTCCTCGTAAACAATTCACAAAAAGGGAATGATCAGTATGAGGTAACGAAGAAATTTTCCGATAGTGGTAAAAATAAGGACCGGTATCCATGGTACTCTGAAAAACCCGAGGGCTGAAGTCAGAGGATCGCCGATAAAGGGAACCCAAGAAAAAAAGGCTAGCCAATAGCCGTATTTTTGTATTCTTAGTTCAAAGGAATCAATTCTTTCTTGCTTCAAACCGATCTTACTGAGCCATTTCGGGTTGCCTATTCTGCCAATCAGGTAATTGGTCATCCCTCCAAGGCAATTTCCAGCAGTTGCAACCATTAAAGAAACCCATGGATTAAAATTTTTGGATAACGCAAAAAGCAAGATAACCTCTGAATTTAAGGGAACAAGGGATGAGGCAAGAAATGCCCCTAAGAAAAGACTACTATAACCTATGATGTGCACAAATAGTGTAACTTTCGCTATGTTGGAATTGAAGTATAAAAAAACCTGCTATCAACAGATAGCAGGTTTGATAATAAGTATTAGAACAGAGATAGCCGTTGGCTAAATCGTACAATAGACTTATTTTTTGATAAATTTCTGAGTGCTGATCGCGCTTTCCGTTTTGATATTAACGCAATATACACCAGAAGATAATATACCGGCATCAAAAGAACTGAAGTGACTTCCTGCTGCTAATCCTTTTTCAACTTTGGATATTAGGGTCTTTCCAGTCAAATCAACCACCTCGATAACAATATCTTGCGCAGATTTAATAGAGAAACCAACTGTTGTTTCACCTGAAGTTGGGTTAGGAGCAATGAAACCAACGGTAATGTCCTTTTCAATGGTATTCGTTGACAGAGATTTATCAAAATTCAAATCAACGATAATTTGTCTTCCCGAATAATACCAATTGTTGCCTGCTGTGGTTCCGAAATCACCCTTTACGTGTGAGGATTTGTCATAATCCATAGGTTGATCTAGGTAGCAGAAATGATTGTTTTTCCCACCGGCGTGATTTATGAGAGCCACATAGTACTTCCCCCCTAGCAAAGTGGGTGGACCTTGAGTAGTCTTATTGAAATTCAAGGTGACATATTTTTCGCAAGGAGTCGGTGTGCAAACCATATCAGAGGTAATGTCAAATGACCAACTACCTGCAGGTGTTACATCTTTGTGTGCATCTTGAAAGTTCATTTTTGTTGGGTCGAAGGTGTATAGGTCAACCAATAATTCACCGGTGTTAGTCTGGTAGTGAGAGTGATTGCCAATAAATAAATTAATCCCCTCAAGTGAGGCATCTTTTGGGATAAAGAATTCGTTACCAAATCCCATGGCCTTGCTTACGTCAGTAGTGGTTTCTAAACCGAGTTGGCCTCTACCGATGCTTCCGTAGTATACCCCTTGCTCATAGTCGCGCTGACCATAAATGTTATCGGTCACGTTTAATGTTCTAGTTAAAGCATTATTTGATGGATCAGTATCAGTCTCAGTGAATACAAGCTCACCTTTGACTTTGTACTGAGCCGCATTGTAGGTGCTAAGATCAATCGTCGTAACGAAAGTTATGGTGTCAAATTCTTTCAACAAATTATTTGAAAAAGTCCCCCCCTCTACAACTTCATTTACAGAGCCTCCAGTAACGGTTACCTTGAGCTTCGCGTTCGTTGGTATGGAAGATCCTAGTTTATGAACTTTTGCCTGAACAGTCAACTTTCCTGCAAAATCCTTTGGAATACTGGTGTATTCATTTTCATTTCTGATATCACCCAACCAAAGATTTTCTAGTTCAAAATCGTATAGAGGTTTTTCATAAACCTGAATATCGTCGATCAGCCAGAAATAGTAAGTATTAAGCTGTTTACTGGGACCTGGAACGGTGCCGTCATCCCAAATGAACTTTAGCTTTGTATTGGCAGAATGAGCCTTGGTGTATTCGGAAAGGTCTAGAGTGAATTCAGCGGGTTTAGCTATTTGATCACTCGACTGGTTTCTCATAATTCCAAAGTTAACGGTTAGCGTATCCTGCCAGGTAACTCCATTGTCCTCTGATATACTAATTTTGAATGGAATAGAACTTGCATTACAACAGAACATCCCCTGAGATTTGAAGTTCAACATGATTCCTCCGGCAACCTTTGAGAGATCTATACTTGGTGAAACGATAGAACCTTTTACAGGTGTTGTTGCGTCAGTTTTGTTAAGCGCAACCTCATAAGGGTAAATAGTACTGTAAGAGTCCCAACTCAAATATGTGCCATCCAAAGCATCGGTATATCCACTACTATTCATTGGATGGGTACTTGTTAAGCTCCAAAATGTAGAATCTTTTGAGTTGAGGTTTTGTGTCCAGACGCCATTGGGTGTAGTCAAAATGTCTGTAGAACTCGAAGTAGTTCCAAAATTTTCAGACCAAAGAACGTTGAAACCCTTCAGTGAAGAACCATTTTTTTTATTTGTCGTACCGACCTGAACAGCGTTGTCTGAAGCATTGATAGCTTTAATGACGGTTTCATCCGAGCCAAAATCATAAACGTTGTTAAACTTTTGACCGAAAAGAGAAGGCAAACACATGAGTGTAAATGCCGATATGTAAACTTTTTTCATTTGAATGAAGATTTAGAGTTTTAGCAAATGTAGGTAATTTTAATGTTAAGACGAAATAAACGATTCTTAGTTGCCTGATAAATAGAATTTATTTCCAACCGCAATTAATATTCAATCCTTGTTATTCCCTATCCTGCAAAAAGGGCAGGGCCAATCTCGTTTTGTTCAAAGCAAGGTTGGACAGTTTAACCATTTTGATGATTTCTTTATTACTCTCGCACCATTCAGTTTCACCTAGTGCTGTTACACATACCGAATCGCCTGAATAATGAATGTCGTGGCCGTCTATTCCTACGCGATTCACGCCGGCTACATAACACTGATTTTCAATTGCTCTCGCCTGAAGCAAGGCTTTCCAGTGAACGTTTCGTCGCTCAGGCCAATTTGCCACATACAGCAGTAGATCGTAGGCAGGAAGCTTATCTACACTCATGCGGTTTCGACAAATTTCCGGAAAACGAAGGTCATAGCAGATTTGCAACAGAATTTTCCAACCTTTAAAGTCGATTATTTTTTCTTCCGTGCCAGCGGTAAAAATTCGATTTTCGCCTGCTAGACCAAAGGTTTTGCGTTTATCGTAGAACGAAATGAAGCCTTCTGGGGAAACAAACACCCCACGATTGTAGAAATTACCCTTTTCCTTACACATGATCGAAGTGTAAACAGCTGCGTCATTATTTTTAGAGATGCGCCTGAGAAACTGAAGTGAACTATTGGAGTCTTCCCATTCTTCAGCAAGCGAGGTGTTCATGGAAAATCCGGTGTCAAACATTTCCGGAAGCAGAATTAGATCAACTTGACTTCTCAGTTCCGATAAAAGTTCCATGTAGTGATTCCAATTGGCCGTTTTATCTTCCCAGATTTGATCGGCCTGAACTAGTGCTATTTTTAGATCTTGCATAATCTTTCCGCGGCTTGTGTCAACGTGCGTTCTTCTTTTGCAAAACAGAAACGAATGAGTTTTCGGTCGCTTAAGTCCTTGTTAAAAACAGATAGCGGTATAGCAGCAACACCATGTTCGATAACCAACTTTTTGCAAAATTCCACGTCTGTTTCGTCTGAGATTCCATCGAATGAGGCAACCTGAAAATACGATCCTTCAGAAGGTAGTAATTTAAACCTGCTCGACCGAATCAAATCACGAAATGTGTCACGTTTATTCTGATAAAATACACCCAAAGAGTTTACGTCAGCCATCTTCAGGTAAGCTGCGAGGGTTGCCTGAGCCGGACTGTTAACACAAAAAACAAGAAACTGATGCACTTTTTTTATTTCGTCCAACAACCGTTCGGAGGTAATAAGGTAACCCATCTTCCAGCCTGTGATATGGAAGGTTTTTCCAAAGGAAGAAATAATGATTGAACGATTTCTGATTGCTGGTCGCGTATTTATGGAAATATGAGGCTTTTCAAAAGTGATAAATTCATAGACCTCATCTGACAATAAAAGTAAGCGCGGATGTCTTTGCATCAAGGCTTCGAGTTGGTGAATATCTTGTTCGTCTAGAACTTTACCTGATGGATTGTGTGGGTTGTTGAGTATAAGTAAACGGGTTTTGGTGGTAATGTGCTGTTCGATGAGTTCCCAGTCGGGAGTAAAATCATTCTTCAGAGGAATATGAATTGGAACCGCTCCCGACAGAATCACGGGGGACTCATAGCAATCATAGCAGGGATCAAGGATGAGAACTTCCTCACCGGAAAGAACCAAGGCCTGAATAGTGGCAAAGATTCCTTGTGTAGCTCCCGCAGTGACCAATAGTTCCTTTGAAACGTCAATGCAACGTCCATAGCGTTTATTAACCATCTCTCCGATTTCGGTTAACAACTCGGAATTTCCCGCCATTGGCGTATATTGGTGTACGGCTTGTTTTGCTTTTGAAGCTAAAAGTCCCTCCAATACCGGATCAATCGGAAAATCAGGAAATCCCTGAGAGAGGTTAATTGCCCCATAATCAGACGCCATTTTCGACATTACTGTAAAAATGGTTGTTCCAACGTTGGGCAATTTACTTTTTAGCTCATTCATCATAAAGCGAAGGTAGCACTTATGTTGTCAAAACATAATCCAAAACCTCACAAAAGGCTGCCGCGGCAGTTTCAAGATCCTGAGTCGTATGTGCGGATGAAATGAACCCAACTTCGTATCCGCTTGGTCCAAGGTATATGCCTCGATTGAGCAGTTCACGGTGCATAACCTTGAAATGAGTCATGTCAGGATTAATTTGATCGGCCTGAGAGATTCGTTTTTTACCATTAAAGGATAGCCAGAAAATGGAACCAATGCTAACCATTTCGAAGGGATAATTTTTTTCGGATGCATAGGAGTTGACAACGTCGACAAAGGAAAGGGTCTTTTGAGCCAGCGCTTCATAAAATCCTTCTTTGGCGCATTCGCTGAGTTGTGCAATTCCGGCAGCCATTGCCACAGGATTCCCTGAAAGCGTACCCGCCTGATATACAGGGCCATCTGGTGAAATCATAGACATGATTTCACTTCGAGCGCCATAGGCGCCTACCGGGAGTCCGCCTCCTATGATTTTCCCATAGGTGACTATGTCAGGAGCTATACCATAAAATTCTGCAGCCCCTGAAAAAGCAACTCTGAATCCGGAGATGACTTCATCAAAGAACAAAAGAATACCTTCTCTGGTACATATTTCGCGGAGCTTTATTAAAAAGGTTTTGTCTTGAAGTAACAAACCGTTATTTGCCGGTATTGGCTCAATAATCGCGCAGGCAATTTCTCCTTTATGTTTGGAAACACAAATTTCAAGAGCTTCTATGTCATTCAAAGGTAATACGAGCGTGTCATTCACTACTTTTTCAGGAACACCGGCGCTGGATGATTCACCAAAAGTAACCAAGCCACTCCCTGCTTTTACCAATAGTGCATCGGAATGACCATGATAACATCCCTCGAATTTGATAATGAGATTTCGGCCTGTGAACCCCCGAGCAACGCGTAATGCTGACATTACCGCTTCCGTTCCCGAACTGACAAATCTAAGTTTATCAATGTAGGGATTTTTTGAAAGAATAAGTTCAGCTAATTCGTTTTCCAGTTTTGTCGGAGCGCCGAAACTGGCACCATTTTGAAGCGCTTGTACGACTTTTTGATAAATAGAAGGGTGATTGTGACCTAGGATCAGCGGTCCCCAACTGCAGCAAAAGTCAATGAATTCATTATCATCTTCATCCCAAATGCGACAGCCATCACCTTTTTTTATAAACAACGGGGTGCCTTCAACAGATTTGAAGGCTCGAACAGGTGAATTTACTCCGCCGGGGAAAAAGTTAAGAGCTCGCTCATAGAGTGCTTCAGAGTTCTTACGACTAATTGCTTGCTTTATTTTCATTTTTCAAATAAATCTGGGTCAAATTTAATGCATAAAGAATCTCATGTGTGCACTCTGATGAAAAAGGAAATAGGTTAGGTCGATGCGGAGCCAAACCATTGAAACAGTTTATCAAGCTACCCTTTAACTATCTTTGTCTTGCGAAAGAGTTTCTTTTGCCATATTAACAAGGTTTATGAAGCACCAGTTTGAAAACAGTTTGAAATTTGCCCGTCAGATGGATAAAGTGGATCCTCTGAAAGGATTCCGAGAGATGTTTCTTTTTCCAACGTTTCCAAAGGAAACACCAATTTATTTAATAGGGAATTCTCTCGGGTTGCAACCTAGGCAAGCGAAAGAATATATCTTGCAAGAATTAGATGATTGGCACAAATTCGGCGTCGAGGGGCACTTTAAAGCGAGAAGACCCTGGTTCTCTTATCATGAAAATCTCACTGCAAAGGCCGCAAGAATAGTGGGAGCCAAACCCATTGAGGTTGTCGTTATGCACTCTCTCACTACGAATTTGCATTTGTTGATGGTATCGTTTTATCGGCCTGAGGGTAAAAGAACAAAAATCTTATGTGAGGCAAAGGCTTTTCCCAGCGATCATTATGCTTTGGAGTCACAGTTGAAATTCTATGGCTTGGATCTTTCAGAACACCTGGTTGAGGTGGCGCCCAGAGTCGGGGAGCATTTGATCCGTGAGGAGGATATTCTTGCAGAGATCGATCAGCTGGGTGATGAGTTGGCGCTCGTACTGATTGGAGGAGTAAATTATTACACTGGTCAGCTTTTTGACATGAGATTGATTACGGAGGCGGCACATCGCGTAGGCGCGATCGCAGGGTTTGACCTTGCGCATGCGGCGGGAAATGTTAATCTACGTCTGCATGAATGGAATGTGGATTTTGCTGTATGGTGCGGATATAAGTATCTTAATTCATCTCCAGGTGGCGTAAGTGGCATGTTTGTGCATGAGCGATATGCGCTAAGACCTGATCTTCCTCGCTTTGCTGGTTGGTGGGGACATGACAAATCCAAGCGTTTCCAAATGGAGCCCGGATTTAGACCTATCGAAGGAGCAGAGGGATGGCAGTTGAGCAATGCCCCCGTTTTGGGTATGGCAGCACACCTAGCCTCGCTAGATATTTTTGAGGAAGCAGGAATGGACAGGATAGGTCGGAAACGTGATCTGTTGACTGCATTTCTGGAGTTTGTCATTGATGATGTTTCGGAAAAAAATGCTGAAAGAGTTCCCTTTGAACTTATAACTCCAAGGGAAATTACTCAGCGTGGTTCACAATTATCTATTATGGCCTTAGGGCACGGTAGAGCTTTGTTTCAAACACTTTCTGATATGGGTGTGATGGCAGACTGGCGAGAACCAAATGTGATGCGCGTAGCGCCCGCTCCACTTTATAATTCATTTGAAGATTGTTATTGGTTTGGCTACTTTCTTGGTCAGGCGATTCAATGAATCATTGGTAATTCTCTGTCAATCAAAATAACTGATAATTTAGAACAATGAATTCTCAAAGGCGCGTAATCATTGTCGGAGCTGGTGTGGTCGGCTCGCTATGGGCAGGATATTTGGCTAAGGCAGGATATACAGTCACCATTTATGAGCGTCGACCGGATATGCGTAAAGGCAGCTTTTCGGCAGGAAAATCTATCAATCTCGCTTTGTCAAACCGAGGTTGGAAAGCACTGGATGCTGTAGGCGTTGGTGATGAGATACGTAAGATTGCTATTCCGATGTATGGAAGAGTAATGCATGATTTGGAAGGTAACTTAACCTATCAGCCTTATGGTAAAGATGATCAGGCAATCTATTCCGTTTCAAGAGGGCTCATCAATGTTACGATGATGGATATCGCCGAACGGTATGGTAAAGCAAGTATCCATTTCTCGCATGAATGCAGGCAAGTTGATCCTCAGCAGGGAGTTGCTTATCTCATAAATAAAGAAACGGGAGAGTTATTTGAGGATAAAGCGAATCTGATTTTTGCTGCAGATGGTGCATTTTCTGCCGTCCGCTATTCATCTATGCAAAAGCTGGATCGATTCAATTACAGCCAGAACTTCATTTCGGATGGATACCGTGAGATTCTGCTTCCGGCTAATCCTGATGGATCGTGCAAACTTGAAAGGAATGCCCTGCACATCTGGCCACGCGGTCGTGTTATTTTGTTAGGATTGCCCAAAGATGACAAATCTTTTAAAAGTTCCTTG
>JBIKYP010000101.1:0-7557 GCA_044355195.1 Crocinitomicaceae bacterium
GCTCCAGCAGTAATGACTTGTTTGAAAGATAATTTAGAATTCATACGTATTGATTTATAGATTGATATTAATTGATTACTAATGTTCCCATTTTACCGGAATGATAGTCGTTAATGACTTGATGGATCTGTTCGATGCTGTTCATTACGTAAGAGGCATACCCAACAATAGGTTCATTGAGAGGGGTGCCGCCGAATAGCATGAAATGGCTGTCCTCTTGGGCTTGTATGATAATATGATCTCCCTTTGTGTCAAAAGAAGTCATTGCTGTTAGCAGCAGTACTTTTTCTTCGATCTGTACATTTCCTTGTACCATGTACAATCCGCAGGTGTCACCTTTTGCGATGGGAATGGTTAAATCTTGACCTGCGGGAATTTTTACTTCGAACATGTAGGCAGGGGAGAGGCTTTCAACCGGAGATTGCTGCCCATCTAGTTCTCCGCACAAGATCTTAATCGTCGCTTCATTCTTCTTAAGAATTGGAAATTGTGCTGATGGATAATAGAAGAAATCCGGTTCGATAAACTTGTCTTTTGCAGGTAACGAGATCCAGAATTGCAAGCCATGAATTGTTTCTGATCGGGAACGGTCCTCATTCATTCCTTCGGCATGTATAATTCCTTTTCCCGCTCTCATCCATGCTATATCACCTGCATTGATCACTTGATCGTGTCCGTAACTGTCTTGATGACGATTGCTTCCGGAAAAGAGATACGTTATCGTTGCGATACCTGCATGGGGATGTGGAGGGACTCCTTGTCCGCCTAGTAGTTTTTCCATCGGACCAAAATGATCGAGAAAAACGAATGGATCGATGTGTTCCACGGCACTCGGTATTACTTGACGCACATTCGGCCCCATACTTCGACTGGCTTGTGCTGAAAATGAACTCACAATTTTTTTATTCATCGTATACTTTTTTAGTTGTATGTACAACTATATGATTAAATTTTTTTACTCTTCTCTCAACTTATCCAACAAAGCGTTCAAGTGAAAAGCTTCTGACGTCGTTAATGTATTCAGGTTTGCGTTGTTTCGTTTAAAATCTTCTGCAATCACGTTTAAGAGTGCGAGTCCATTTTCCGTAATGTTGATCTGATATTCTCTTTTATCCTCAAGTGATTGGACGACTTCTATCAGTTTTTTGTCCCTTAACTTCTTTACTATCAGCGTCACATTTGATTTCGGCGCGATCATTCGGGATAGAATATCCCTCTGGCACAAGCTTTTCGGATGACTTCCCTTCAAGATCCGCAATGCATTGAACTGTTCGTGTGTCAGGTTAAAGGGTTTAAGTCTGGCCGAAATTTTATTTGACAACCAATTCGCCGTAAAGAGAATGTTCAAATTCGCTTTCAACTGATCCGTTTCAAACTTCGCTTGTTTTATTTCTTCTTCCAGAGATGCCATTAACCAAAAATCTTCAGCAAAGATAAAATAATAGTTGTAGGTATAAGTAAATATTGCAACTAAAATTCATTTTTTCATTAGCATTGATTTTTGTAAGTGATGTTATCTTAAATAATGCTTTAGGTCCTTATGTATTCACTGCATTTTGCTGCATGGCGATTAGCCAAATTTCAATGAGATATTTTTAGCGAAGATAAAATGTTCGATTCACAAACTTTTGGCTATGGTAGGATTGAATCTGAAGCAGGCCTTCCCGTATATAACTAACTACATTTTTAGTCATAATGAAATCTGCATTTCGCAATTAGAATTTCATCATCTTTAACTTGGTAAATTAAACGATGTTCATCATCTATTCTCCGAGACCAAAAACCGGAATATATATATTTGAGCGGTTCAGGTTTTCCATTTCCTTCATTTGGATGTCGAGAAATATCTTTGATGAGATCATTTATACGTTTGAGTTTTTTTTTGTGTGTTTTTTGCCAATACAAGTAATCCTCCCAAGATTCATCTACAAAAATGAACTTCATTATTCTTCAATCAAATTTTTACTTGATGAGATTCCGGATTTTAATTTCTCGATCGCAGAATCTAATCTTCTTTCATTTTCTTTTGAAGACATTTCATGTTGAGTTGCGCAAAGTGAGTTGTATTCTGCCAATGACATAATGACAATACCATTGTCCTTGCCGCGATTAATAATTAAAGTTTCAAAGTTTTGGGTAACTCTGTCAAAATAGCGTTTTATATCTTTTCTAAAATCGGATAGTGTTGTTGTCAGCATGATGATGAATATTTAGTGTACTTAAATATGTACAAATATATGTACATATAATTGTGGCTCCAAATTTATTTTGTGAGATGGTTTATGGGCATCTACTTATGTATACCCCTAACTTTTTTAGGCTAATTCCTATTTTAACTGTAGATTAAATTTACTGAATTTCAGGAGGTAGTAATCCATGTAAAGAGCCTCATCCAAATTCTACTGAAAAATGATCATCCAACAGTTGATCTGATGATTGGTATTCGTCTTAATACTTAATTTTAGGCAATCAAATTCAACAGCACATGGCAGTATTCGATATAGACATGATCCGAAAGGTGTACGCACAATTTCCGCAACGCATTGCATCCGCACGACAAGTGGTAGGACGTCCGTTGACGCTTTCAGAAAAGATTCTTTACGCGCATTTGTGGGATCGAAATCCAACCACAGCCTTTGAGCGAGGGAGATCGTATGTGGATTTTGCTCCGGATCGTGTCGCGATGCAGGATGCCACCGCACAGATGGCTTTGTTGCAGTTTATGCAGGCGGGGAAGAAAAAGGTTTCTGTTCCTTCTACCGTTCATTGTGATCACCTCATCCAGGCGAGGATAGGTGCTTCAGCTGACCTTCAGGAGTCGTTGAACCAGAATAACGAGGTATATAATTTCCTCTCGTCTATTTCCAATAAATACGGCATCGGTTTCTGGAAACCGGGAGCAGGGATCATCCACCAAGTGGTACTTGAGAATTATGCCTTCCCTGGCGGAATGATGATCGGTACGGATTCGCATACCGTGAATGCAGGTGGCCTGGGAATGGTAGCTGTTGGAGTAGGTGGTGCTGATGCTGTGGATGTGATGGCAGGAATGGCATGGGAATTGAAATTTCCGAAACTGATAGGAGTAAAGTTGACCGGTAAACTGAACGGTTGGACCTCAGCAAAAGATGTCATCTTGAAAGTGGCTGATATTCTCACCGTGAAAGGCGGAACAGGAGCTATTGTAGAGTATTTTGGAGACGGAGCACAATCCTTATCCTGCACTGGAAAAGGAACGATCTGTAACATGGGCGCCGAGATTGGTGCAACGACCTCCACCTTCGGATACGATGAGTCCATGCGTCGCTATTTGATTGCTACAGGTAGAAAAGAAGTCGTGGATGCTGCGGATGCCATTGCCGAACACCTTACAGGCGACGCAGAAGTCTATGTCGAGCCGTCCAACTATTTTGATCAACTGATCGAGATCGACCTTACCGAACTGGAACCACATGTGAACGGACCATTTACGCCGGACCGTGGAACCCCTATTTCCAAAATGCGTCAGGAAGCATTGGATAACGGATGGCCACTTCAGGTAGAGTGGGGGTTGATCGGTTCCTGCACGAATTCGTCCTACGAAGATATGGCTCGTGCTGCGTCTATTGTAGAACAGGCTGTTGCACATGGAATTACACCAAAAGCAGCTTTCGGGATCAATCCGGGATCAGAGCAAGTTCGCTTTACGATTGAGCGAGACGGCATCATCGCCACATTCGAGAAAATGGGCACCAAAGTATTTACCAATGCCTGTGGACCTTGCATTGGTCAGTGGGATCGCGAGGGTGCCGAGAAACAGGAGAAAAATACCATCGTTCACTCATTTAACCGTAATTTCTCGAAACGAGCGGACGGCAATCCGAATACTCATGCCTTTGTAACTTCTCCGGAGATGGTTGCTGCACTGGCAATTTCAGGTGATCTTGGGTTCAATCCCATCACGGATTATTTAACAAATGATAAAGGTGCCAAGGTGAAACTTCAACCGCCACATGGAGATGAATTGCCAAAAAAAGGATTTGATGTGAAAGATCCCGGATATCAGGCGCCTGCTGAAGATGGCAGTCATGTCTTGGTTGCGGTGGCTTCGGATTCATCCCGTTTGCAATTGCTCGAGAACTTCCCTGCATGGGATGGACAAAATATTCTTGGTGCAAAATTGTTGATCAAAGTGAAAGGAAAATGTACGACCGATCACATTTCGATGGCAGGTCCGTGGTTGCGCTACCGTGGTCACCTCGACAATATTTCGAACAACATGTTGATTGGTGCTGAGAATGCCTTTAACGGAAAAACGAATGCTGTGGTGAATCAGTTGACCAAAGAAGTCGGTGAAGTTCCTGCCGTGCAGCGTGCGTACAAAGCGGCAGGTGTTCCTTCAATAGTTGTAGGTGACCACAACTACGGTGAGGGTTCTTCCCGTGAACACGCAGCGATGGAGCCTCGTCATCTTGGGGTTAGAGCGGTGATCGTAAAATCATTTGCACGTATTCACGAGACGAACTTGAAAAAGCAAGGAATGCTTGCTTTGACTTTTTCAAATGAAACCGATTACGATAAGATTCATGAAGACGATACCTTCAACTTTGTTGATTTGGTAGATTTTTCGCCGGGCAAGCCAATGACTTTAGAGATCGTTCATGCAAGTGGTTCAAAAGAGAACATAAAACTGAATCACAGTTACAATGAATCACAGATCCAATGGTTTAGAGCGGGGTCTGCACTCAACCTGATTAAATCGCAGAACGTTTGAAAACACAATAATGAATGTGTTTAAACTCTTTTTTTTCACAGAAAAGGAGTTTTTTTTTTCTCAGAAGTATATGAGCGATAATTCTTTACATTTGTCGCGAACTAATTACTTAAAAACTATTACTTATGAGAAGAGTTAAATTTTCAATCTTTGCGTTAACAGGACTGTTTTTGTTAACTATTGGTGCAAGCGTTGCGCAAAGTGTTAAAACAGGGAATATTCTTGTTGACGCTTATTACGGTTTCCCAAATCTTTACACAACTGTTTTTAAAACGGCCTATGCCAATTCCGGTTCTGAAGAAGGACTTAAAATTGGAGGTGTCGGGCCTTTGGGTGTAAGGGCTGAGTATATGGTCGCTGATAAAATTGGGGTAGGTCTTGATATCGGTTACAATAATTCAAAGGTAAGTTTCGTTGAAAATTCATATACCTATGATTTCACAACCAGAAAGATTGGTGTAATGGCAACGTTTAACTACCACTTTGTTTCAAATGATAAAATTGATGCATATTTAGTTTTCGGTGCAGGATACGGCAACCGTACATTTAGCTTTAAAACGGATGACCCAATATGGACAAAACAATCAACAACTGGACTTATTCCTGTCGCAAGTAAAATTGGTCTTGGATTTCGCTATTTCTTCACTGAACACATTGGAGCGAATCTGGCTGTAGGATTTGGTCAGGGCGGTGTTATAAATGCAGGGGTTTCTTACAAGCTTTAAGGAAAAAGGGCGTTTTCATAGGGCCTAGTTTTTAAAAAGCTTTAGTCCCTAGTAAATACAACTAATGAATCCCGATGATCACCAGATTATCGGGATTTTTATTGATATCGATTTGGAAGAGTCGTTTTTTTGCCTTCGTAGGTAAGTATAGTGTTTGGAGGAGCAGGAAGCTCATCATTATCATATTCGAGATGTAAATAAAAGGATAGGGTTAACTAACATCTTGGTTCAGAATTATGGGAGTAGTATAAGGCGCGTTATGGGAAAACTTTTTGATAAGTGAAAGAATAAAGTTTTTGAAGTACCATAAAATATACGCTAAAACATATTTTTGGCGCACAGCACAACAACAAGAAATAGACTGGATAGAAGAGATTGATGGCAAAATTACAGCATACGAATTCAAGTGGAAATCGAAAAAGAAGGTAAAATTCCCTCAAAAATTTATTGAAGCCTACCAAGCAGAGACGAAGGTCATTGATACCGAAAATTATTATGAGTTTATTGGATGATCCATTTTTCTCACCCCACCCACATCAGTTTCTCACGTTCCACTTTCATTCGCAGAAAACCGAAAACAACCGTAATGTTTTCTCCGTCAATGGACTCAACTGTGCCGCTTTGTTTGGTTGAGATGAGCTTTACCGAGGATCCAACAACGATCTTGTGTCGTTGATAGGGGTCTGTTTCCGGCTTCTGGATTTTCTTCTTTTTCGGTTTGGGAGATTGTGCAGCTTTGATCAGTTTCTCTTTTCGGCTGGCATCTTCCAGTTTGCTTTTCTCAACCGTAAGGTATTTTCGGATCTCTTCAAATAAGGTCTGGTTGATATCCTTCTTTCGGGAACGCGTGACGAACTTATCGATGAAGCCTGAAAGTTTTTTTCCGTTCTGCACGTATTTGTTATTCTTCTCCATAAACTCCTGTTGCGACCTCAGTTTTTCTTCGAGACGAACTTTTCGATCCAAAAATTCTTCTCTCGCTTTAGTTGCGGCATCTTGTGCCTGGATGTGTTCCTTGTTGAGTTTTTCTAGGTAGGTTTTTTCTCGCTGCAATTCATGTAAAAGTTGATCCATTTTTAGTTTTCGCTGGTCGATGCGTGTTTTCGCTCGCACGATCAATTCAAGAGGTATGCCATTGATTTGCGCCACTTCAAACGTAAAAGAACTTCCCGGCTGACCGACGGAAAAACGATACAAAGGTTCCAGTGTATCGGTATTGAACAGCATACAACCGTTTACCGCTTCTTTTAATTTGTCGGCCTTCAACTTGATATTGCCGTAATGGGTGGTAATAACTGCGAAACTTTTTTTGTTGTACAGTTCTTCGAAGAACACTTCCGCAAGCGCACCACCCAGATCGGGATCCGAACCGGTGCCAAATTCGTCCAATAACAACAGCGTTCGCTGATTGGCAACCGTCAGGAAATAGTGCATGCGCTTTAAGCGGTAGGAATAAGTGCTTAATTCATTTTCGATGGATTGATTGTCGCCGATATCCGTCAATACATGCTGAAAGAAACACATGTTACTATTCGGATGCACCGGGACAAGAAGGCCTGATTGTAACATCAGTTGCAGCAGTCCTATCGTTTTCAACGTAATACTTTTTCCTCCTGCGTTTGGGCCTGAAATGACGAGCATCCGCATCGATTGGTCCATTCGAATATGTTGAGGAAAAGTTACTTTTCCTGCCTCTTTGTTGTTTTTCCAGAGAATGGGGTGAAGAGCATCGATTAGTTCAATGCGCGTATCCTTTACCAAACCGGGCAGACAGCAATTCAATTCAAGAGCCAATCTGCATTTGGCAGTTATGAAATCCAGCCTCGTTAAGATTTGTTGATAAGCCCTGATTAAATCGATATGCGTTGCTAATTCACGTGACAGCTGCTGAAGTATAAGGTAAATTTCTTTTCGTTCATCGTCCAGAAATAATTCCAGTTCGTTGTTGAGTTGAATATTGATCTGTGGTTCGATGAACGTTAGACTTCCGGTTTTGGAAGAACCAACGACGGTTCCGGAGATCTTTCGTTTATGTGTGGACAATACCGTAAGTACGCGACGTTCGTTGATAAAAGTTTC
>JBIKYP010000035.1:0-23084 GCA_044355195.1 Crocinitomicaceae bacterium
CATGCTTTAATAGAATCGGAAGTTCATAACGAGGCACAACCGTATCTTCCTCTTTATAAATGGATTGCGATTTCACCGCTTCTCCTACCTTTCTGCGTAATGACCACAAACTATTCTTTTGGGCTTCATTCTCTGCAAAAAGAATCTCGCCAGTTTCAAATGATGACAAAACAGTCATGATTCGTTCACAGTCCTGCATTAATTGTTCCAGATCAAACCCATCTACTTCAATTAAAAGATGAGCTGCATGGTTATCGGCTACTTGAATTGAGCGGTCACCTGTAAATGTTTGAGTCCAGATGAGGGCATCGCGCTCCATGAACTCCATTCCACTCGGCGTTATACCTGCCTGAAAAATGGTTGCCACTGCTTCACAAGCCTTTTCGGCACTGAAAAATGGAACGAGCATCAATAAATCATGGGTAGGGTGAGGGATAAGCTTGAGAACGATTTTGGTAATGACTCCAAGTGTTCCTTCAGATCCAACAATGAGTTGTGTCAAGTTATAACCCGTTGCATTTTTCAGCACATTTGCACCTGTCCAAATGATTTCACCATTAGGCAGAACAACCTCAAGATTTAAGACGTAATCTTTGGTTACACCATATTTTACAGCTTTGGGACCTCCGGAATTTTCCGAAACATTTCCACCAATGAAACAACTTCCTTTGCTTGCCGGATCAGGAGGGTAGAAGAGTCCTTTTTCACGGACGAGGTCTTGTAATACTTGTGTGATTACACCAGGTTCAGTAATCACTTGATGGTTCTTTTCATCAATGTGGAGAACACGATTGAATCTTTCCATGGACAATACAACTCCGCCAAACACCGGCAAAGCTCCTCCGCTTAAACCTGTACGTGCACCAGAAGGTGTCACAGGTATCGTGCGTTCGAAACAATAGCGCATAATTTCAGAAACCTGTTCAGGTTGTTCCGGTTTCAATACTACTTCAGGAAGGAACACCAGATCTTCTGTTTCGTCTCTGCCGTAGATTGAACATTGTTCGTTATTTGGCAGACAATGTTCTCCAAGGAGTTTTTTGAAAAAGGTAATGTCTTGTTGTTCAATTTTTTGAAAAGTAGGCATAGAAACATGTTTGCTACACAACAAACCCCTCATTCAATTTTGGTATCTTCACTTGCCATCCAAATTCGAATTCAATCTTTTGTCTAAGGGCATCCGTTTGATGGGGTTCGCCGTGATTCAAAAATACATATTCCGGTTTAGTTTTGAAATTACGCAACCAATTAATCATTTCATTTTGATCTCCATGGGCAGATAAGGAGCTGATTTCCCGAATCTGACATCTGACTTTTCTATACTGTCCAAAGAATTTGATCTCTTTTGCTCCTTCTAAAATGGCTCGTCCTCTAGTACCCTCCCCTTGATAGCCCACAAACAAAAGTGTGTTTCTTGCATTGTCAAGATGATTGTTCATATAGTGCAAAATACGTCCACCTTCCATCATTCCGCTGCCGGCAAGGACAATTTTTGGCTTTTTATCGAAAACAGTTCCTCTGGATTTTTCTATGGAATTAATGAACGTAACCTGGTTGTACATGTGACTAAGATGGTAGTGAGAAAGATTCTGCCATTCTTCAAATTCACGATAAACATTTGTTGAATTTATGCCCATTGGTGAATCCAGAAAAATGGGGACCATTGGAAATTTTTCTTCTTCACGAAGTAAATATAAAAGATATATTAGTTCTTGCGCTCTTTCTACTGCGAAGGTTGGGATCATCAAAATTCCTTTTCGCTCAATGGTTTCCAGGATTACATCGAGCAATTCATCTATCACTTTTTTGGAATCGTGTGTGCGATCGCCATAGGTAGATTCCATAATAATGATATTAGCTTCGGAGATTTTTTGCGGAGGATAAAGTAACATAGGTTTCGTTCGGCCTATATCTCCTGAGAAAATAATTTTTCGGTTATTGATTCTCACATCAACAAAACAGGAACCCAGAATATGACCATTATTTAATAGTTGAAATTTCAGCGATGGATCAATAATAACCCATTCATGTAATTCATGCGAAACAAAATTTTTCAAGCATGTTTGCGCATCATCAATAGTGTACAATGGTAATGCCTTACCATGTTTTGTGTATGCATGGCTCGTTGCCCGTTCAGCATCTTCTTCTTGAATTTTGGCGCTATCCAGCAAAATGATCTCGGCAAGATGACGCGTAGGCTTGGAACAATGAATAGGTCCCTTAAATCCATTTCGAACGAGAAGTGGTAGGTAGCCACAATGGTCAAGGTGAGCATGGGTCAGAATAACCTCGTGAATAGAGGATGGTTCCAGGGGAAAGGGCTCCCAGTTTTTTTGCCTAAATTCTTTAAGACCTTGAAATAATCCACAGTCAACAACTATTTTCTTGGAAGCGGTTTCAATCAAAATTTTTGAACCAGTTACTGTCCCTGCGCCGCCCAAAAAAGTGATTTTGAATTGATCTTGATTCATGAAATGATTTATTTAAATGACAAACATCAAAAAATGGGTGGATTATTAAGGTGACAGTTGTCACTCAATTTCTTTGATCTAAAATTCAATTTTAAGGTTATGCCGAAGGCCTACTCTCCATTTAAATGGAATTAAGGGTTTAGATGCGAGGTATCCTTTTGCTGAATGTTTGCTTAGTTGATCCCTTTGTAAGCCAATAGAGTTACCATCGACATCGCGTTGTCAATAAATTTTCAAAATGCTTAAAAATGTTAATTTTAAACATTCAAAAATGTATAATGTCTGAACAAGTTTATCTCATTGATGGTGTTAGAACTCCCATTGGAAATTTTGGTGGAATGCTCTCATTTCTAAGGGCAGACGATATGGCGGCACATGTTTTAAGCGGTTTGTTGTCGCGCAATTTGGAAATAGATCCTGAGTGGATAGAGGATATAATTCTGGGGTGCGCAAATCAGGCGGGAGAGGATAACCGTAATGTTGCTCGAATGGCAGGATTACTTTCTGGTTTGTCAATTAAGACAGGGGGTGAAACTGTAAACCGGCTTTGCGCTTCCGGAATGGCAGCAACGATAAATGCAGTGCGGGCCATCAAAGATGGCGCCGGAGATCTTTATATTTCAGGAGGTGTCGAGAATATGACACGCGGACCGTGGGTAATTTCCAAAACAACTTCGGCTTTTGGAAGAGATGCGCAAATGTTTGATTCTTCCTTTGGATGGCGATTTATTAATCCTCGTATGGAAGAGTTGTATGGAGTGGATGGTATGGGTAATACCGCGGAAAATCTCGCACAGATGTATAACATCGATCGGTATGCACAGGATTCCTTTGCGGAATGGTCCCAAAGAAAAGCTTCCATAGCTCAATCCAATGGAATTTTTGTTGATGAAATTCTTCCCGTAGAAATTCATCAAAAAAAGAAAGATCCACAAATATTTGACAAGGACGAATTTATTAAACCTGCGACAACGATAGAAAGTCTTTCTGTTTTGCGTCCTGCCTTTAAAAAGGATGGAAGCGTAACCGCAGGGAATTCTTCCGGGTTGAATGACGGCGCTGCGGCATTACTTTTGGCTTCTGAGTCGAGAATAAAGAATTTGGGGATTAAGCCACTTGCTCGGATAGTAGGTGCAGCAATTGCGGGGGTTGAGCCCAGAATTATGGGGATAGGACCATTATTTGCGTCTCAAAAAATTCTGAAAAGAACCGGGTTGAGCTTGAAAGACATGGATATAATCGAAATTAATGAAGCTTTCGCAGCACAAGTAATCGCTTGCACTCGAAACCTCGGGCTTGATGAGAGAGATCAACGAATTAATCCTAATGGTGGGGCAATCGCTTTGGGTCACCCACTCGGCATGTCGGGAGCCCGAATATTGCTCACCGCAGCGCGTGAGTTAAAGCGTTCAGGAAAAAGATATGCTTTGATAACCATGTGCATTGGTGTAGGACAAGGTTATGCCACAATAATAGAACGGGCATAATTACCAAGGTGTAAGATATCGGCGTTCGAGTTAATTTGATGAGAAAAATTACAACAATCGTTATTTTGGTAAGTACCGTTTTGTTTTCATGCAGAAAGGAAAAGACCGTATGGAATTCAGATTGGAGAATTCCCTTAGTGAGCGATTCTCTTAATTTGAGTCATTATATCAATGATTCAACACTTTCTGTAGGTTCATCAGGTTTTATTGAGGTCGATTTAACTCGAACAGTGCTTGACCTCGGAATGGATGATTTTTTAGAATTGCCTGACACCGTAATTGAGCAATCTTTTATGAGTTCTATCGGACCATTAAACCTACCTCCCGGGTTTACAATAGTGAATCAAGTTGAAGAGCATAAATTTAATCTGAAGGATGTTGAATTAAAAAAAATACGCCTCAAGACCGGTGAGATTAATTTTACGGTTTTTAATCCTGTACAGACGACATGTAGTTTCTCGATTAAATTGCCCGGAGTAACAAAGAACGGAATTGACCTGGAACATCAATTTTTTGTTCCTGCGTCAATCGGAAAAACCCCCGGAAGTATGAACCTAACCATCGATCTTTCAGGGTATGAGATTGATCTTACGGGTATCAATGGTTCTACACACAATATTCTCCAATCTTTATTGTCTGTTAGTTCAGATCCAACAGGTCCTTCCGTTACCCTTACCACATCTGATGAATTCAAGTTTCATGCTTCATTTCGGAATTTACATCTTGACTATGCTCTGGGGTATTTTGGGAAAAAAGTGATATCAGGTTCGACGTTGTTAAATTTGGAATTGTTTAGAAAAGTCATTTCAGGGAAGATTGATATTCCTGCCCCAGATCTCCAAATCCGCCTAATAAATGGAGTAAAGGTTAAAGCGAAGGTAACGATATTGTCGCTTAGCAACACTAATGCATCACAGCAACAGGAGATACTTGCGGGTACAAATATCGGTTTACCCGTTGACTTGATTGAACCCACAGTAAATGGCTTGTCGTTGCTGCCCTCTTTGACAACTATGGAATTTAATGCAACGAATAGTTCAATAGAAAATTACTTTGAAAATCTTGGTGTATCTCACAAACTTGATTACAAACTTGAATTAAATCCTTTGGGCAATGTTTCGGGTGCTGACAACGAGATCTTACCCAATAGTAGGTTAAAGGTTCAGGTTCATGCTAAAATGCCACTTTCAATAGGGTTAGATGGATTGACCTTACAAGATACATTTGATTTGAATTTGTCTCAAAATAGGGAAAAGAGTCATTTTAGCTCGGGAAGTTTGATGTTAAATGCGTCAAATACCTTTCCGTTCGAAGCAGGAGTTACCTTATTTTTCTTAGATCAGGGGGGTAATTTATTATATACGTTGGTGAATTCCCAAAAAGTAGAGTCAGGTACTTCAGGGAGTCTCGATTTAAGTTCCGGATTGTATAAGAAGGATTCGGAATTGAGTTTTATGCTTTCGGAGTCCATGATTAAGGATTTATCAACTATAAAAAAGGTGGTGGTGAGAGCACGTTTTAATTCCCCAAATTCTAGTGTAATTAATGTTCAGGCCGCTATTGAGGCCGGTTCGTTTTTGGCAATTAAGTTGAAAACCCGTTTCATGCTTAATACCAGGTTTTGAAGGCAAGAACGTTTATAGCAACCTTATTTTACTTGAGTTCATTTGGTATGTCCGCTCAACAGCTGTTGCCGATACATTATGACACATTGTATAAGGAGGATAGCTATAAACATGAACTAATTTTCTCCGGATTAGCAGATTATGCCTCAACTTCTTTAAATAACGAGTTATCCCGAAAAATCCTTTTTGGAGGTTACATTAATGAGGGAATTAAGCATAACAACATGGATAATCATGGCCTCATTAACCGGTTCGGTTTGGATGTTTCGGGCGAATTTGAATACCGTAATTATGCTGTAAACTTTAAAAATAAGAAACAAATTGGTTTGATTGTCAAGGCGGGAAGTTTCAATTACGGATCTCTTGTTTATGGAAAAGAGGCCTTTGTCCTCGCTTTTTTCGGAAATGACTACTATGCAGGTCAAAAAGCCGACTTTTCGGGAACAAGGTTTCTCGGAATGTCAGTTCAAAAAATAGGTGCAGGCTTGTTCAATAAACAATCTAAGAATGCTCTAACCCTAAATTTATATTCAATTTCTAATTATGTCGAAGGACAAATTTATTCCGGTAAACTCGCTCAATCATCATTATTTGACTCTATAAGTTTAGAGCTCGACGGTAGGGTTGATTATTCCCATTCAGGTGCTCTTATCAAAGGGTGGGGGGCAGGATTTGATCTCGACTTCAAGTTTCCTGTTCAGCTCAATCAAAAGAAGACGGCAGTTATTCGATTTGAAGCCAAAAATTTAGGAATTTATTCATTTGTTGATGCGCTATCGCGTTATCAGGCAGATACCATAATTCACTTTAATGGATACACACTCGATCAATTCATCGCTTCTACGACAAATAGTACCTTCACGTTTAATGTTGCAGATACCCCGGGAATCGATTCTTTAGGAGTTAGAAAATGGCGTTTTTTACCGGCGTTTCTTCAAATTGGAAAAATAGTTTTTGAAAATGATCCTTCGCGAATTCAGACTTTTTTCGGTATTCGAATGTATGGACTTGCAGCATATGTTCCGATGCTTTATGCAGGGTTGGATTATAAGTTGGCTCGATTGGTAAATTTGGGAATGAATGCTTCTTTAGGAGGTTTTGGAAATTTTCGATTTGGTATTTATACCAATTGGAAGTTTGGTAAATTCACATGTGGGTTAGGTTCTGAAAATCTTATGGGTTTCTTTCTAAATAATGCTAAAGGTGAATCACTTTCATTCCGTTTAAGAAGTGTTTTTTGAGATTCTTTTTTTTTGTTTTAGTACCAGTTTACAGGAAATGGATTGTCAACCCGGAGGAATCACCATTCAAAAGCTTGTTCGCTAAACCACTTGCCTTGAACGCGCAAGGTTTGTTCGATTACATCCCTTACGCAATGTCGACCTCCATTATAAGGAGAATGGTAAAGCGAAATATGTTTGATCTCGACAGCCGCATCCTGCGGACATGCCGTAACACCTGCATGCCTCATAACCTGGTAATCAGGTATATCATCACCCATATAGAGAATCTCATTATCCCTTAAGTTGTGAGCTGTTTTAATTTTATTGTAAACATCCAATTTGTTAAAGGATGAAAGATGTACTTCATGCACTCCTAAAGCGACCAATCGATCTTTTACATCCTGTGAATTTCCACCGGTAATGATGATAATCCGATAACCCATCTTAACAGCATATTGAATAGCGTAGCCATCTCTAGAATTCAAGGTCCGAATTACTTCATTATGTAGAAGCGATACATCGCCATTGGTGAGTACACCGTCTACATCGAACATGAATGTAGAAATCAAATTAAGTTTTTCTTTATAACTGGTCATCAATGGGATAGGTTTTTGAAATACTCATAGATATAAGCTTGTAAAGTTCCAGAGGTATTCCGGTGAGTAAAGATTCATGGAGTTCCAGAGTGCGACTGTCATGTCGGAGTGCAGGTCCCGTTTGAGCGTCCTTTGGATCGGATTGCCTAATTTTTTCAGTTGTTTCCAATAATAGTGGTTGGAGCAGATTGAAATCGAGTCCGCTTTCAACGAGTATTTTTTTTGATAGATAAACCATGTGATTAGTGAAGTTGTTTAACCAAATGGCAGATAGATGGTAAGTTAAGCGTTCATCAGAGGAAATCCGATAAACATGGTTAGAAATCGATTCGGCAAGACGCTGAATTTCAATAAGTAATTCAATGTTTTGTGCCTCAATTAGGAAAGGTATAATGTCTGTGTGAAGATTACGTTTTTTTTGAAGAGTTTGGAGCGGATACAATACCCCTGTGTTTTGAGTTCTCCCGCAAGAGTTCAGATGCACCGGACCTGAAGTGTAGACGACTTTTTTATCTTGATTGAACGATTTTAGTATTTCGGGGATAGCGCTATCGCTGATACAAACAACAATCAGATCACCGGTTAAACGATCAGGTGAATTGACAAATTTGCTCTTAAATTGAGAAGCCATTCGCCGAGCTTTTTCAGGCGATCTTCCGTAAATATCAATTATGGAAAAACCTTTTTTACTAAAAAGATGCCCGAGTTGATATGCAACATTCCCGGTACCAACAATTGATATGGTCATACCCCTCGGAATCTTAATTACTTACCGTGACACTGCTTGTATTTTTTACCACTTCCGCACGGACATGGTTCATTTCGACCTATTTTCGGTTCGGCGACAACGGGTATTTGTTTTTCTTGTTGCGGAAGAGAATTTTGAATTGCCTGACGGTTTTCTTCGCTTGCTTGTCCGTTGTTCACTTGTGCTTTTTGGTAATTGTGCTGATGAGTTATTTCACGGTTAGTGCTTTCTACTTCCGTTTCAACGGGAATGTCGAGTTTCATAAGTAATTCAACCGATTCCATATTCAATCTACTCAGCATCGCCTTGAATAATTCAAATGATTCAAGCTTGTAAACTAAAAGGGGGTCCTTTTGCTCGTACTGAGCGTGATGAACCGCTGAACGCAAATCATCCATTTCTCGCAGATGTTCTTTCCATTCATTATCAATCATTCCAAGTATAACATATTTTTCAAATGCCTTGGAAATAGTTTTGCCTTGTGTTGTGTATGCCTCTTCCAGATCAAGAATTATTTGAACCTCCCGACGACCATCTGATAGTGGAAATACGATATTCTTGTATTTGTTTGACATCGTCTCGTAAACGTGTTTGATCTGCGGGAATGCTTTTTGGGCTATTTTTTCACTTTTTCGTTTATACTGCTCGACAGTTGAAGCATAAACTTTTTCGACCAATTCATTGCGATCCGTTGAACTGTATTCAGCAGCGGATACCGGCGATTCAATACCTATTATTCGGATCAAATCCATTTCAAAAGACTCAAAATCATCTTTAGAATGTGATTGAACGGTTGTCTGGCATAGATCATAGAACATATTATCAATATCCAAATCTAAACGATCGCCATAGAGTGCGTTTCTTCTTTTTCGGTAAATAGCCTTGCGTTGTGCATTCATCACATCGTCATATTCAAGCAGACGTTTACGAATTCCAAAATTGTTTTCCTCTACCTTTTTCTGGGCACGTTCGATCGATTTCGAAACCATATTGTGCGTGATAACTTCCCCTTCCTTTAATCCCATTCGGTCCATGAGTCGGGCGATGCGCTCTGATCCAAACTTTCGCATTAAGTCGTCTTCGAGTGAGACGAAGAAAATAGATGATCCGGGGTCGCCCTGACGTCCTGAACGACCACGAAGCTGACGATCAACTCGGCGCGAATCGTGACGTTCTGTTCCGATGATCGCAAGTCCACCGGCTTCTTTTACACTCTCCCCTAATTTAATATCGGTTCCTCGACCCGCCATATTGGTTGCAATAGTAACAGCACCGGATTTTCCCGCCTTGGAAACTATTTCAGCTTCTTTCTGGTGATATTTTGCATTAAGTACCTGGTGATTTAGGCCTTTCATCTTAAGCATACGACTTAATAATTCAGATATTTCCACTGTCGTTGTTCCAACTAGAACAGGTCGCCCCTGAGAAACCAGTTTTTCTGTTTCTTCTATAACCGCCGCATACTTTTCACGTGCCGTTTTGTAAACGAGGTCATTATGATCTTTTCGTACTACAGGTTTATTGGTTGGAATTACGACGACATCGAGTTTATAAATATCCCAAAATTCTTTTGCTTCAGTTTCTGCTGTTCCTGTCATACCGCCCAATTTATGGTACATGCGGAAATAATTCTGAAGCGTAATTGTTGCATATGTTTGTGTTGCGGCTTCTACCTGAACTTTCTCTTTAGCTTCAATCGCCTGGTGCAATCCATCTGAATATCGGCGACCCTCCATTATTCGTCCGGTTTGTTCATCAACAATTTTGACTTTTCCGTCTAAAATCACGTATTCCACTTCTTTTTCGAATAAAGTATATGCCTTTAATAGTTGATTAACAGAATGAATACGTTCAGATTTGATGCTGTAATCCCTGATTAGAAGATCTTTTTTCTCAAGGTACTTTTCTTTATCCAGATTCTCTTGTTGAAGTTTGGCGATCTCGGAACCAATATCAGGCATAATGAAGAAATCTCGATCATCCGCGCCGGAAATGAGATCAATTCCTTTTGTGGTCAATTCAATGGAATTGTTCTTTTCATCAATCACAAAGTAAAGCTCATTGTCGATCTTCTTCATTTGTTTACCTTGTTCCTGCATATAAAAATTCTCTGTTTTTTGCAGATGTGCCTTTATGCCGGGTTCGGATAAAAATTTGATTAAGGCTTTGTTTTTTGGTAAGCCACGATGCGCACGAAGTAAGGCGATGCCACCCTCTTCCAGCATTTGTTTGGCGGCTTTTCCGGAATCGCCACCTGTCTGGATTACACTTAGTAATTTCTTCGCTTCAGAAAGACACTGATTAACGTAACTGCGCTGAGCTGAAACAATTGCCTCGACCCGGGGTTTTAATTCATAGAATTCATGTTCTTCTCCTCTAGGTGTGGGACCGGAAATAATCAATGGTGTTCTTGCATCATCAATCAATACCGAGTCGACCTCATCGACGATGGCAAAATGATGTTTTTGCTGAACGATTTCATCTTCACCTCCGGCCATGTTGTCACGTAGGTAATCAAAACCAAATTCGTTGTTCGTGCCAAAAGTAATATCGGCTAGATAGGCCTGTCTTCGCTCCTCAGAGTTCGGACCGTGTTTGTCAATACAATCTACTTTTAGTCCATGGAACTGATAAAGAGGTCCCATCCATTCGGAATCGCGTTTTGCAAGATAGTCATTGACAGTTACCAAATGAACTCCTTTTCCTGCTAATGCGTTAAGATATACAGGTAATGTCGCAACCAGTGTTTTTCCCTCTCCGGTTTGCATTTCGGCGATATTGCCTTTGTGCAGAACAGCGCCTCCCATGAGTTGAACGTCATAGTGAACCATATTCCACTTAACCTCCACACCGGCTGCCGTCCATGAGTTTAGCCAATAGGCTCTGTCACCCTCAATGATGATCCCGTCTTTTTTTGCGGCCAATTCGCGATCAAAATCCTGCGCGTATACAGTCAACTGTCCGTTTTCAGTCCATCGCCTTGCAGTTTCTTTAACCACAGCAAATGCTTCGGGAAGTATTTCTAGAAGTATTTGCTCTATGGTCTCATCAATTTGCTTTGAAAGATCATCGATACGTTCAAAAAGCTCCTCTTTCAGATGAATTGGCGTGTCCAAGTTACAGGCCTCAGATTTAAGTTGATCTAACTCTTTTTCAAGATCTGCGATTCCATCCTGTATTTTCTTCTGTAAATAAGGAGTTTTTGCACGTAATTCGTCATCTGTTAGAGCCGAAAACTCGTTAAAAAAGGAATTTGTTTTATCGATTAACGGCTGATACTGTTTTCTGTCCTTTTCAGATTTATCGCCGAATATTTTTTTTAGTAATTCGGATATCATGGATATCATTTTTTAATGTGCTCAAATTTAAACAAATCTTGGAAGTCGGGATTAGTCGGGTTTTATTTTTAATCCACGAAATGCATGCCAATGGTTTTGATTTTCAAAGGTGATACATCATTTATTTACAGTTGTTGAAAACGCGTTGATTTTCATGTCTTGTTAATGAAGTGTCGCTCAGGCTTTCGTTCTATATTTGCGTTATGCATGAAATGATTTTAATTCTTGATTTTGGTTCTCAATACACCCAATTGATAGCCAGAAGAATTCGCGAGCTAAATGTATATTGCGAAATCCATCCTTGGGACAAATATCCTGATTTTGATCCACATATAAAAGGGGTAATTCTATCGGGAAGTCCTTTCTCAGTTCGTGACGAAAAATCACCCAAGCCAGATTTAAATTTAATTAAAGGAAAACTTCCGCTGTTGGGTATTTGTTTTGGTGCACAATATTTATCTCATGCATTTGGTGGTGAAGTTTTACCTTCTGCTATTCGCGAATATGGCAGGGCTCATTTGAATTTTATAGATCACTCAAGCATCTTGATGAGGGATATGTCGGATGGAACTCAGGTTTGGATGTCTCACGGGGATACGATTAAGAAAATACCTGATAATTATCGTGTTATTGCCAGTACAGAGGATGTTAGAGTTGCCGGTTACCAAATAGAAGGAGAAGCTACTTTTGGAATACAGTTTCATCCGGAGGTATTCCATTCTACGGAGGGAGCTATTCTTTTAAGAAACTTTGTTGTGGATATTTGTGGTTGCCAAAAAGACTGGACACCGACATCATTTGTGGAAGAAACGGTTCATAAGCTTCAGGAACAGTTAGGTTCGGATAAAGTAATTCTTGGTTTGTCGGGTGGTGTAGATTCCTCAGTTGCCGCCGTATTGCTTCACAAGGCAATTGGATCTCGTTTACAATGCATTTTTGTTGACAATGGCTTGTTGCGAAAAAATGAGTTCGAACAGGTTTTGGATTCTTACAAAGATATGGGGTTGAACGTTAAAGGTGTAAATGCTTCCGGAAAATTTTACAGCGCACTTAAAGGTATCGTTGACCCTGAATTAAAACGAAAGGCCATTGGAAGAGTTTTCATTGAAGTCTTCGATGAAGAGTCGAAAAATGTGTCTGATGCAAAATGGTTAGGCCAAGGTACAATCTACCCGGATGTAATTGAATCGGTATCTGTTAACGGCGGACCTTCCCAAACCATTAAATCTCATCATAATGTAGGAGGGTTACCTGAATACATGAAGCTAAAAGTAATCGAACCACTTAGGCTTCTATTCAAGGATGAAGTGAGGAGAATTGGAAGATCTTTACATATCGATGAAGCAATATTGGGTAGACATCCTTTTCCCGGTCCGGGATTGGGGATTCGAATTTTGGGTGAAGTGACATCAGAAAAAGTAAGAATATTGCAGGAGGTTGATGCTATTTTTATCAATGGTTTGAAAGAAGATGGACTTTATCCGGATGTTTGGCAAGCCGGCGCCATTTTTTTACCTATTCAATCAGTTGGCGTGATGGGCGACGAACGAACATATGAAAATGCCGTTGCTCTGCGCGCTGTTACATCAACAGATGGAATGACCGCTGACTGGTGCCATTTGCCTTATGATTTCTTATCTAAAATATCCAATAGGATCATTAATCAGGTGAAGGGGATCAATCGAGTAACCTATGATATATCTTCGAAACCTCCTGCTACAATCGAATGGGAATAATTTTAGTTGGCTATATTAAATAAAAAGATATGAGGTATTGGTTTGTTTTCGTGTTTAGCTTTATCAATTCTTTAGTTTTCGGTCAGCCCGGAAAAGTGCCTCAGGAAACAGTGGACGGACAGAGTTATTATGTTCATACGGTCAAACCGGGAAATACCCTTTGGTGGATTCATGAAACATACAATGTCCCTGTGGATGAGATCGTGAAGGCAAATCCAGGTAGTGAAAAGGGAGTGAGTATAGGTCAAAAAATACGTGTTCCTTTCCAAAGTCAAAATACATCTTATACCGTTTTGCCGGGGGAATCGCTATATTCTCTCTCCAAAAAATTTGTAGTCGCCATAGACTCTTTAGTCAAGTGGAATCCGGGAACAGAGAACGGCCTAAAGGTGGGGCAGGTTCTCAAAGTTCAATTTTCACCTAAAGAAAATCAAGAAAAAAATAAAATCCAACCATCGAATGTTTCTAAAACTCCAAATGATCAGATAAAGTCAGAAAATAAAAATCCTAAGCAGGAATTAAAGACAACTGAGGTTAAGTTGCCTGAAAATAAGCCTAATGACAAGTCAACTGAAACTAAGCTTGCTGATAAGTCAACCGAATCTAAGATGCCCGAAGTTAAGTTGGAAGAAACTAAAACTGCAGAGGTTAAGTCACCCGAATCAAAGTCAACAATTAAGTCTAATTCGACTGATGCTACAAAAGTTTCTAAGTCAGAGCCTGTCAAAATACCCATTTCAGATACGGTCATTGAACATATCGTAAAGGATAATGAGACACTTTATACACTATCCAAGAGATATATGGTCACAGTAGAGGATTTACAAAACTTGAATTACCTTAATTCGTATCGTATCAAACCTGGTGACAACATTAAAATTCAAATAAAAAAGGAGCAAAAGAAGAATGTAGAAACCAGACAGATCGAGATGCCACTTCAACAAAGGGTTGACTCTTCGATTTTATTTCCAAAGAAGAGCACGTACAAGCTTGCCTTGTTGTTGCCTTTTAATCTTGATAAACAGGATCCTAATGGTGATTACATTTCCGGTTTAGCGACGGAATTTTATATGGGGGCAAAGCTAGCGTTAGATTCATTGGAGCAAATTGGATTTAACGCAGATATTCATGTGTTTGATGTCAAAAATGATACAGTGCAAACGAAGAAGTTGCTAGCTCAAAATGACATGAATGATATAGACTTGGTTTTTGGTCCTCTGTTTCCTGAAAATGCCGATGTTGTTGCGCGTTGGAGCAAGAAAATTGGTGCCAGAATGATTTGTCCTGCAGCGGTTCAGTCGTCTATTGTCAAAAACAATCCTTATGTATATACAGCTGTTCCCAATGATGTTCAGTTACAAGAGGGATTAGCGGCATATATTGCAAAAAAACACTTGGAAAGTCAGGTAGTGTTGATTAGGCCTTCCGGAGACAAGGAAGCACTACTGTACGACGCTTTCCGAAGTACATTTCTGGCTCAAAACAAACATCCAAAATTGATTGAAGCGAATTTGGACAACTACGCTACGTTTTTAAAACGGGAAATGCAAACTGTTCTTATTTTTCCAACGAATGAGAAATCATTGGTGATAAAATTTATTAATAGCATGAATTCAAACGGATCCAAATTAAATCCTGAATTTATAACGATTTGCGGAACAAAAGAGTGGTTGGGTGTAGATGAATTGAAAGCCAATTTCAGGAACAAATACCATTTTCATTATTCATCACCCAATGATCTAAACTTTGATAATGAACAAACAAAAAATATGTTAAGGACCTATCGGAGAATATATAATGAGGATCTAACGAAAATGTCGGCTCAAGGTTTTGACGTTGTTTTCCATTTTTGTTCCTCAATGTTAATGGGAATGCCTCAGGATAAACTAATTATGAATGAGTTTGTGTTTAGGCAAAAAGGTAAGTCTAATGGTTTTCAGAATTCAAAATGTTTTATTTTGCAACAAAAAGATTATGAACTAATTAACGTGGGTGACTGATGTTAGATAAGTCTGTTATTTCAGAGAAGTTCAGATCATTACAAGATCACATTTGTCGTGAACTCGAAGCGTTAGATGGTTTTTCTGTGTTTACTGAAGATTTATGGTCCAGAACCGAGGGAGGAGGAGGTAGAACACGAGTGATCCGTCATGGGGATATTATTGAAAAGGGAGGGGTTGCTTTTTCCGAAGTATACGGTCCTGTTTCGGAGGTTATGAAGAAACAGATGGTTTTGGATGGATCAGCGTTTTTCGCTACAGGTGTTTCTATTGTATTGCACCCACATCATCCTCATATTCCTATCATTCATATGAATGTGAGATACTTTGAGTTGGATACCGGCGAGTACTGGTTTGGTGGAGGAATAGATCTCACTCCACATTATGTCGATGAAAATCAAGCAGCCAAGTTTCATTTACATCTAAAAAAAATTTGCGACTCCCATGATGTGGCTATTTATGAAAAATTCAAGTTGTGGGCTGATGAATATTTTTTTAATCAGCATCGTAATGAAAGTAGAGGAATTGGTGGAATCTTTTTTGATCATTTCTCCGAAAACGACAGTATGTCGAAAGAGCATATTTTTCAATTTTGCATTGATTTAGGAACTATGTTTCCCGAGATTTACAAAGAACAAGTTTTATTCGGGAGAGGAACATCGTATGGAGAACGGGAAGTGTTCTGGAGAAATATTCGGCGTGGTCGATATGTGGAGTTCAATTTGGTGTATGACCGCGGAACTAAATTTGGCTTGCTTTCAGGAGGTCGCATTGAATCTGTTTTAATGAGTTTACCGGAAATGGCCTCCTGGGAATATAACTTTATTCCGGAAGATCAATCCCCTGAACAACATACCCTTATGTTATTGAGAAAAGGGGTAGAGTGGGTGTAAATAAGGATCGTTAAATACCTCTACGTTTCTTTTCAGCTGAAATAAGCACTAATTCTCTACCGGATTGACCAGCCACAGAGCTGTTTTCATTTGCTCTTCTTAGCAAGTAAGGCAAGACCTCCTTAACCGGACCATAGGGAACGTATTTCGCTACATTATACCCAAGGTTAGCCAAGTTGTAGGAAATGTGATCGCTCATTCCGAGAAGTTGCGAAAAATAGATTCGTTGGTCTCCTTTTTCAAGATTTGAAGAGGCAATTAGCTCTGTGAGAAGCAGGCAACTTTGTTTATTATGTGTTCCTGCGCACAATGAAAGAACATCTAAGTTTTCAACTATTATTTTAAGAGCCGCATTGAAATCCTTGTCACACGCAGCTTTATTCATTTGAATTGGAGATGCATACATCTTTGCTTCGGCACGCTCACGTTCTTTTTCCATGTAAGCTCCACGAACTAATTTAATTCCGTAAAAGAAAACTTCTTTTCGCGCAATGTTTATGATTTCATGTAAATAGGCTATTCTGTCATTTCGATACATTTGAAGGGTATTGTAAACAATAGCTCTTTTCTTATTGTATTTCCGCATCATCTCCAAACAGATTCGATCTATCGTGTCTTGAATCCATGTTTCTTCGGCATCAAAGAATAGAGGAACATTGTTGATGAAGGCAGCATTACAAATGGTATTTACTCGAGATAAAATTTTGTCATACTCCCTTTTCTCCTCGTTTGAAAGTACAGATGATGAGGAATTTGCTCGTTCAAGAATACTAAAATTAGAAATTCCGGTCACTTTGAAAACAGCGAATGGTATCGCATCGTTTTGTGAAGCCACACGGATCGTATTTATTATTTCAATTACGTTGGCATCAAACTCTTCATTGCTAAATTTTCCCTCAACGGAATAATCTAGAATAGTTCCAATTCTAAATTCTTTTAAATTCACGATGGTTGATGAACATTCTTCAATCGTTTCTCCTCCGCAAAATTGAGTAAAGATGGATTTCTTGATTAATCCATTTATGGGCAATCCCAACTTAAACCCAAGGTTTATGGCAGATTTCCCGAATTTAACCAATTGGTTTTTTCCCATTATCCAGAATAGCCAGTATGCCCTCTTTAAAGATTTATTCGATTTACTTTTAAAGGCGATTTCTGTGTTGTCAAATAATGTCATGTCATAAAATTATATGCTTTTGTATAATATGAGCTAATTAGTTAGGAGTCTTTATCATACTTTTGTTTTATGAACCTGCAGCTTTCCGTATTGGAACAAATTTATTTCGGTCCCATTTCTTCTTCTCCATTAAGTCAAATTATAAGTGACAAATTTTCTAATTCAAAGGTTGTCATCATCGTAGACGAAAATACGCATGATTATTGTCTGGATTATCTGCTTACTACATTCGAGGAACTAACTGATGCCGAGGTAATGCTTCTCCCTGTAGGAGAAGAAAACAAAGTTATGGAAGTTTGTTATCAAGTTTGGCAAGCACTGTCAGAATATGAGATTGGCCGTAAAGATCTGATAATCAATCTAGGGGGGGGGGTGGTTACAGATATGGGCGGATTCATTGCTTCGGTTTATAAGCGGGGGGTACAGTTTGTTAATCTGCCTACTACATTACTAGGTATGGTGGATGCAGCCATAGGGGGAAAGACAGGCATTGACCTCGGGCCTTATAAAAATCAATTAGGTGTTTTTCAGCAACCGCTTAAAGTAATTGTAGACTCAGCATTTTTAAAGACTCTTGATGAAACGCATTTAATGAATGGTTATGCTGAAATGCTAAAACATGCGTTAATAGCCGATACTAAATTGTGGATTGATCTTAAATCAATCTCATTCGATAAACTGAGAGCTTTGGATTTTGTTCAGCGTGCCGCAGAGATCAAGGTGTCAATTGTAGACAAGGATCCGTTGGAGCAAAATATACGTAAACTACTAAATTTTGGTCATACGTTGGGTCATGCAATCGAAGGTTACCTTATCCAAAAGGAGGAAGCGATATATCACGGACATGCGGTAGCAATGGGGATGATTTCCGAAACGTATCTTTCTTTCAAGAGGGATATGATAACGCAAGGAGTTATGAATGAGATAATTTCTCATTTGACTTCTTGTTATCCTATTCCTAAACTCTCAGATGAGGATATTTCGCAGATGGTGCTTTTATGCCGAAATGACAAAAAGAATGAGGCCAGCAAAATCAATTGTACTTTACTTTCTGATATAGGAAAAGGAGAGATTAATCATTTTTTATCGGAACCTGAAATCACTGATGCTTTTCGTTTTCTTTTTTCACTCAATCAGTTGTCATGAATTTATCCAATTTTTTCATAAACAATAAGTTATGATAAAAGCAGAAGAATTAAATAAAGCCTTTGAAGTTTAAACTCTTCCTCATAATTACGGATCGAAAATAGATGTTCGTTAATTCCTGAGAATTCCGAATTAATACTACAGGATTTAACCTGATTAATTCAGGATCTTTTAAGTTCCTTAAGTTTTTCTTTAATCTTTTCTAGTGTGTCTATGATTCCATTTAAATCTTGCGCTTCATTAAACTGAAGGGTGTCATTTTTGGATTTCAAGGTTTTTTTTGCTCCATCCAGCGTGTAACCTTCACTTTTTACTAAAGTGTAAATTTTATAAAAGACCTGAATGTCCTTAGAGGTGAATAAACGGTTGCCTTTGGTGTTTTTTTTCGGTTGTATCAGTTTGAATTCCTTTTCCCAAAAGCGAATAAGTGAGGAGTTAACATTAAACATGTCTGCTACTTCACCAATGGAGTAGTATAATTTTGTTAATCTGTTCGGGTCAAAAGGTTCCATTTGATTACGTCATTCGATACCGAAAATAGTGATATTTTTGCATTCGTAATGCGCCCTTTTATATTCAGGATAAATTATTTGATTCTTTCGATATGCTTATTTAGTTTAGGTTTAGAGGCTCAAACTATTGATTTACAGAATAGTTTAGGCGTTAATTTGACTGATACCAATGTGTCTTTAAAAACCACTGTGCAAAATAGGAGTGAGGTTGATGAACTTATTAATTTCGCAAAAAAATTTCTGGGAACACCATATCGCTACTCAGGATCAACACCTTCAGGTTTTGATTGTTCCGGCTTCATATCTTTTATTTTTGGAAACTTTGGTTTATCCATGGTTCATTCGAGCTATGGAATGGCCGAATTAGGGAAAACTGTCAGGCTTTCTGAAATTCTTCCGGGCGACCTTATGTTTTTCAAAGGAAGTGATCTAAAATCGAACAGAGTTGGTCATGTTGCAATGGTTGTTGAGGTTTCCCCCGATGCGATAAAGTTCATTCATTCCTCCACATCGAAAGGAGTGACCATTGATAATTTCAAAACAAGCAAGTATTTTATTACTCGATTTATTAAAGCAAAACGTCTTGATTATGGTAGAGATTCAGAATAAAACAAAACTATTGAACGTTTCCGGCAGACGCCAATGGCTTTTTATTTTCCTGTCCGGATTGTTCGTAACGAATGCTATTACAGCCGAGTTAATAAGTAATAAATTGATCGAGATACCTATAAGGATTGGAAGTTTTGGTCCCTTTACTACCATTGTGGGCATTCTGCCCTGGCCTGTGGTATTTATTTTAACGGACTTACTGAACGAGTTTTATGGTGAAAAAGCTGTGCGACGTTTATCATGGATTACAGCTGTATTAATCGCATACTGTTTTGTTATTGTGAGTATTGCACTTTCACTACCTGCAAAAAACATGGTTGGTTCCGGACTGGCTTCTGATGATGAATTCTCTAAAGTTTTCGGTCAGACGCAAAGTGTGATCATTGGGAGTATAATAGCATTTGTGTTGTCACAATTGCTGGACGCTACGTTGTTTCATTGGCTGAAACGAAAAACAGGAAACAAATTTATTTGGTTGAGAAGCACAGGAAGTACGGTGATATCTCAGTTCATTGATACAATTGTGGTATTGTATATTGGGTTTGTACTCCCCGGATCATTATCAATGCGCGAATTTTTTTCTATTGCCCCAACAAATTACGTTCTTAAATTGACCATTGCCATATTACTTACTCCTCTTATTTATCTTGGTCATTTTCTTGTTCGAAATTACCTAATGGAACATTCTCATGTCTCGGAGTGACAGTATTTCAGATGCCACAAGAGATAAAAAATGCAAATTAACGCGGTTCCTGAACCAAACAAGAACCCATATTTCATGCTGTCAAATGTGTTATGATAGGTGAGTAGAGTGGAGAGCGCACCCGCCATTATTCCGAACTCTAAAGCAATAAATAAGGTTCCTGTACCTGTACCTATGCGGTCTGAAGGTGAAAGATCCGCTGTCCAGGCAAATAGGGTGGGACTTGACATCCCTGTGGCAAGTCCGAATACCACCGAGGAAATGATGTAAGAAGTAACACCAGTGGCAAATGCAATGAGTATCATGCTCAACATTAACATGCTGACTGCAATCAGCAGAGCCTTTCTTCTCCCAATACGATCAGATAATGAACCGGTGAGTAATCTGATGATTATAGTTGATACCACATAGGTTCCAAAGAAAAAACCTTTATTCATAATCCCAAGATAGCCTGATAAATCGGGTGTTAGCACAAAGATTATCCCTGAACACATAGCTGTAAGGAACATTACTATAGCGGATGGCAAGACCGTTGGCTCGATAACGTCACGCCATTTAATAACTAAATAATTTAATTTGAAAGGTTTAACTGACTTTGATGTCTCGTTTACGAATTCAAAAAGAATTCCTGATAAAGCCGCAGTTATCGAAGAAATCATGAAAAGATCAGTCATTCCCCACGTTTGTTCAATGAAACTTCCAAGCGATTGCCCGATTCCTATCCCCAGTGAAATAAAGGTCCCCCATATTCCCATGCCCTGACCTCGCTTATTCTTGGGAAGAATATCAGTAATGAGCGCAGTGGCACCTGTTGGTGTAAATCCTGCGCTGAAACCGTGAAGGAAGCGCAAAAGGAGGAAAAACCAAACTGAAAACGACAGAGGATACATTAGGGATACTACAAAGCATAAAATGATGCCTGTCCGCATTACCCTTTTTCGACCAATTAAGTCGGAAAGCTTGCCTGAAAAAGGTCTTGAGAGTCCGGCAGATATTGTGAAAAATGAAATAATTAGTCCCTTTTGTTCTCTTCCTCCAAGACTTGTGATGAATTGGTTGAGTTCAGGAAGAATCAGGTTGAAACTCGTCATAAAAAGGAACATTGCTAAAGAAATGAACCAAAAATTTCGAGTGTAAGACTGAAGCATGACCCTAAGTTATCTTAAAAAAATGGGTCGTGGGCATGTGGGTTAATTTTTTTAGTAAATCAAGCTGTTATAATCTTCACTCATCTTGGATTTTGCCGGACTTTAATACAACGGTAAGTGGTTGCCTTTTTCGACAATTTGTAAATATAGTTTATTGAATTGAAGCTTTTTTTATTTAATACCAATGTGTAGTTGTAAGGAATATGATAGTTTTGCAACGTATTTAACCTAATTAATTTTGTGTATGAAAAAAATAATACTTTGTTTTAGTTTATTATCCTTGAACAATCTGGTAGCCCAGTGTTTGAGATTAACTACCTCTGGTAGAGATTTTTGTGTAGGAATAAAATCCGATGGTACCCTATGGAAATGGGGAAATGGAATTCAGTCACCCTTACAAATTGGATCATCAAATGATTGGTCAACTGCCGATGCGGGTGGTAATCACTGTTTACTTGTTAAAACTGATGGTACTTTGTGGGCTTTTGGAAGTAACAATAATGGTCAATTAGGCGATGGAACCACCACCAATCGAACCGATTTAGTTCAAATTGGCTCCGAAAACAACTGGAAAACGGTAAGTGCAGGTGGAGAATTTTCGTTAGGAATTAAAACCGATGGCACCTTGTGGGCGTGGGGTGATAATGGCGCTGGTCAATTGGGTGATGGAACTACGGTTCGAAAAACAAGTCCTATTCAAATTGGTGCTGACACTCAATGGAAAGTCGTTTCCAACGGAGCTTATCATTCGGTAGCTATTAAAACTGATGGTAGCCTTTGGTCATGGGGGAAAAATGATTCAGGCGAATTGGGTTTAAATAATTATGGCAAATTCCGAACACCCACACAAATTGGATCTTCTACGGATTGGTCCAAAGTAGCTGTGGCTTACAGCCATACAGTTGCTTTAAAAACAGATGGTACAGTTTGGAATTGGGGTCAAAATGCTTATTTTCAATTAGGTGACGGGACTCCAGGGGACAAAATAACTCCTACTAAAGTTGGGAATGGATCATGGCAAAGCATTGGAGTTACTGAGTTTAATTCGTTTTTAATTGGTACAGATGGCAGCCTATGGGGTTGGGGATATAACGCTGGGGGCAGCTTGGGAGTTGGAGATTTGGAAGGATATTTTAACCCAACTCAAATTGGACTTTCAACTGATTGGGCTTCCATTACAGGGGGATATAACCATACTATAGCATTGAAAACAGATGGTTCTTCTTGGTCGTGGGGGCATGATGGTGCAGGTCAGTTGGGTAATGGATCCAAAAGCGATCAATTAAAACCAACGCTCCTTGATTGTCCCGTTCCACTTCCATCTGCTCAGGCACAAACTTTTTGTTATGGTGCAACAATATCTCAACTAGTAGCAAATGGAACAGATTTAAAATGGTATGCATCTTTACATTCATTGAATAGCCTATCTCCAAACACATTGTTAGAATCTAGTACATATTATGTCACTCAAACGTTGGGTGGCTTTGAAAACCAAATTCGGACCCCAGTATCTATTACAGTAAACCCTTTAGAGACACCTGTTTTTTCTCTTTCTGGTCCTTACTGTTTAGGAGAAAATGTTGATTTTCCGCTTGTTTCAACGAATAATATTAGTGGGACATGGAATCCACCATTCGACAATATGAAAATAGGTACCTCCAATTACGAATTT
>JBIKYP010000003.1:0-58212 GCA_044355195.1 Crocinitomicaceae bacterium
CATCCCAAATTTTGGGATATCGAGTACAATTAGTGTTTGAGCCGGAAAGAAGAACTATTGAGGAGGCGCGTAGCAGATTCTCAGCACAATATCCAAATATAGACACCTACGTTGTTTTTAATGCACCTCATTTTTTTCTTAAAGCAGGTGATTTTAGGACACTAATGGAAGCCGAAAAATTGAAGGAAAATGTCGTGAGTGAATTTCCAACAAGTTTCATTGTTAAGGAACAAGTTAATCTACCGAAGATTGATAATAATTGACCTTCGCGTTCTTCGGATCCAATTTTACTTTCTATTAATTGTCCAAGGATCGGTTGGTTAAAGTCAAATTGTTGACATTCGGCAGGTTGCTAACTCAAGTTTGTCGCGCTATTCTGAACCGTTGACAATTTGATTAAGTTTGTACTTATGTCCGGAATATATCTTCACATTCCTTTTTGTAAGCAGAAGTGCAGTTATTGTGACTTTCATTTTTCTACTTCCTTTCACTCGTATCGTAAACAGATGGTTGATGCATTGTGTAGTGAAATGGTTTTGAGAAAGGATGAATTATCTGGAGATATGGAAACATTGTATTTCGGTGGGGGCACCCCAAGTTTGCTGGAGTGTAATGAATTAACCGAAATATTTCGAACTCTTCAAAGTAATTTTGATTTGTCTGAATTGAAAGAATTCACTCTTGAAGCTAATCCGGACGACATCAATCCTTTAAATTTAGAATGTTGGAGAAGCTTAGGCATCAATCGCCTTTCTATTGGTATTCAATCATTTAAAAAAAGTGATCTTGAATGGATGAAGCGCATTCATACTGCAAAGGAAGGCTTAAATTGTATTTCATTGGCAAGAGAATTTGGATTTAACAATATTTCTGTAGATCTCATTTACGGTTTGCCCGGACTGTCACTTAGAGAATGGAAAAATCACATCGAGATGCTATTGTCTCTGGATATTCAGCATATTTCTGCCTATTGTCTGACCGTTGAGAAAGGGACATCTTTACAGCACCAAATTGAGGCTGGCAAAATTATTCCTTTAGGAGAAAATGAACAGTGCGAACAGTACGAATTGCTTGTTGATATGCTTATTCAATCCGGTTTTGAGCATTATGAAATTTCTAATTTTGGAAAAAGCGGATATCATTCCATTCACAATGGAAACTATTGGAAAGGAGAGCATTACTTGGGAATTGGGCCCTCTGCACACTCGTATAATGGTTCATCGCGTCGTTGGAATATTGCAAACAATACTATTTATATGACGATGCAGGGCGACAAATGGTTTGAAACGGAGGAAATAGGTTTAAAGGAGCGATGGAATGAAATGATATTAATTGGTCTTCGAACCTCTTACGGAGTTGATCAATCAAAACTCTTAGAGATGTTTTCTCCTGATCAAACATTTTACGATAAAATTGATTCTTTTAAACAGGCAGGCTGGATAATCGAACTCGAACAACGTCTTATTTTGTCTCCGGAAGGACGATTAAAAGCGGATTATTTAGCAGCTGAACTTTTTATATGAACTCATTTGTAAGTAAATTGCCCGTATTTACACTTCTTTGTGTAATTCTAGCTATTGGGATTCTTAGCTTACTGCCTCCCGAAAGTGGATTCCGGTTAAAAGAGGATAAATTAGGTCATTTGGTCGCCTATATGGTGCTTTCCGCAAACAGTTTGTATTTCTCACGATCGCGTCGCGAATTTGTAATGTTTTCCTTATTTGCCACCCTTTACGGCATCCTACTTGAGTGCTTACAAGGGTTAATTCCCGGGAGAGAGCCTTCTTTTTTGGACATCATGGCCAACTCTACCGGTGTCGTTCTAGGAATAGCGGCTCATATCCTAATTGGGTCGAAGTTGAAAAACTTTTTAAAGTATTAATTCTTCTAAACTATGAAGAAAGAAACCAAACAGGTAAAGCATTATCCTTCTACGACTAGAAATCAAAAGTTTCCATGAATTTGGTGGTAAAATTTCCTTTACGGAAATCCTCATTATCCATTAATTTTAAATGAAATGGTATGGTTGTTTTTACTCCTTCGATGATGTATTCATCAAGAGCTCGCTTCATTTTAAGGATGGCTTCCTCACGTGTTTGAGCTACCACAATCAGTTTTCCTATCATGGAATCGTAGTTAGGAGGAATAACATAGCCGGCATACGCGTGAGTATCAATACGAACACCATGGCCACCAGGTGAATGATAGGATGTGATTTTCCCGGGCGAGGGTCTAAAGTCATTGTATGGATCTTCTGCGTTAATTCTGCATTGTATGGAATGTAAATGGGGATAATAATTCTTCCCGGAAATTTTTTCGCCTGCTGCTATTTTGATTTGTTCTTTAATTAAGTCAAAATCAATTACCTCTTCGGTAATCGTATGTTCAACTTGAATTCGGGTATTCATTTCCATGAAGTAAAAATCACGGTTTTTATCAACTAGAAATTCTACCGTACCCACGCCTTCATATGCCACAGCCTTGGCAGCTTTGATTGCGGCCTGCCCCATTCTCTCCCGCAATTCCTCCGTCATGAACGGTGAGGGCGTTTCTTCAACCAATTTTTGATGGCGACGTTGAATGGAACAATCTCTTTCTGATAGGTGGCAGGCATTTCCGTATTGATCTCCTGCAATCTGAATCTCAATATGACGAGGTTCTTCAATAAACTTCTCCATGTAGATGCCATCATTGCCAAAAGCGGCACCTGCTTCCTGGCGCGCAGAATCCCAGGCTGATTCGATGAGCTCTTCCTGCCAGACGATGCGCATTCCTTTTCCTCCCCCTCCAGCTGTTGCCTTTAGAATGATTGGATACTTTATTTCTTTTGCTGTTTTTAGTGCATCATCAAGATTTTTTAATAGACCTTTTGAACCTGGAATACAAGGCACTCCTGCTTTGATCATGGTCGCTTTGGCTGTTGCTTTATCTCCCATTCCAGCAATTTGTTCCGGCAAGGCTCCAATAAATTTGATGCCATGTTCCTGACAAACTTTAGAAAATTTCTCATTCTCAGAAAGAAACCCATACCCGGGATGTATGGCATCGGCATTTGTGATTTCCGCAGCAGCAATAATATTGGGTATCGAAAGATAAGATTTGGCACTTACTGCCGGTCCGATACATACAGCTTCATCCGCAAAGCGGACCGGTAAACTGTCTTTATCTGCAGTGGAATATACTGCAACTGTTTTTATACCCATTTCCTTACAGGTTCTGATGACTCGAAGAGCAATCTCCCCCCTGTTGGCAATCAAGATCTTTTTAAACATACATGATGATTTATAGAGTAGATACAAAAGGCCCTGATATTCAGAGCCTCTTAAGAATTCACTTTTTTGGCTTAGGCTGGATCAATAAGGAATAAAGGCTGATCGTATTCAACAGGTGAGGCATCGTCCACCAATACCTTAACGATTTTCCCTGACAGTTCAGATTCGATCTCATTGAACAATTTCATTGCCTCAATAATACAAAGAGTGTTTCCTTTTGAAATAGTGTCGCCAACATTTACAAACGGATCCTTATCTGGTCCGGAGGAACGGTAAAAAGTTCCAATCATGGGTGACTTGATGGTTATATATTTCGAATCATCGCTAGTGGCCGGAGCTTCCGCCTGAGCAGGTGGAGCAGTTACCGGAATAGGAGCAGGGACAGAAATAACCGGAGTTTGCGCTGCTAATGCCGGAGCAGCGGCCTGATAAATAATCGGTTGGTCAGAACCTTTAGATTTTTGTTCAGATTTAATGATAATCTTGAAATCTTTTTGTTCGATCTCTACTTCACTTACGCCCGACTTGGCCACGAACTTAATAAGATCTTGTATTTCATTCAGATTCATAATGAGTTGAGTTATTTATTCTGTAAAATTAACAAATATTATTTAGGGTTATAGGCCCATTTTAGGTAAATCGCACCCCACGTAAATCCACCACCAAAGGCAGACAGAATAAGATTATCCCCTTTTTTTAACTGGTTCTCATAATCCCAAAGGCATAAAGGAATTGTGCCGGCAGTTGTATTTCCGTATTTTTGAATATTGATCATTACTTTTTCTCTAGATAATCCCATGCGTTCAGCAGTGGCATCAATGATCCGTAAATTAGCCTGATGAGGAACCAACCAATCAACATCTTCACTGGAAAGTTTATTTTTTTCCATAATCTCGGCTGACACTTCAGCCATATTTGTTACCGCGAACTTGAAGACATGCTTTCCTTCCTGTTTTACATAGTGCATGCGTTGATCTACGGTTTCATGGGAAGGCGGATTTGCTGACCCTCCACCGGGCTGAATTAGGAACTGTCTTCCGGAGCCATCGCTACGGAGAATAAAATCCTGCACCCCCAAGCCTTCTTCATTTGGCTCTAATAGAATTGCCCCGGCACCATCACCAAAAATGACGCAAGTACTTCTGTCTTCATAATCAATAATGGAGGACATTTTATCTACACCTACCACTAATACTTTTTTGTATCGACCTGTTTCAATAAATTGTGAAGCCGTGGAAAGAGCATATATGAAACCTGAACAAGCTGCGATTATGTCAAATCCAAAGGCATTACTCATTCCAACTTTGTCACTCACAACATTCGCTGTTGAAGGGAAAGGATAGTCCGGAGTAACGGTCGCTAGCAGTAAGAGATCGATCTCGAGAGGATCAATACCCATTTTGTCGAGAAGCTGTTTTGCCGCCGCCGCCGCCATGTCAGAAGAAGCACCTTCCTTAAGGATTCTTCTTTCTTTTATTCCTGTTCGGGTAGTAATCCACTCATCAGAGGTATTTACAATTTTTGCCAGATCTTCGTTTGACATAACGGTGTCCGGAACATATCCCTGAACACCTGTTATAGCAGCTGTAATTTTCTTCATGCTCTAGATTAACTGAATGCTTCATTTACGCTGTTAGTTAACCCTGAACGGGCCACTTCGTGAGCGTGTAAAATCATATTCTTAACGGCAATATCATTCGAGATTCCATGACCGATGATTACATTACCCTTGACGCCCAATATGGGGGTTCCGCCATAATTTTCGTAATTGAATCGATCAAAATACTCATCTCGAATTCCGCGCTTTCGCATTAATGTGTAGATTCCTTCTGCTTCTTTTAATACGATATTTCCTGTAAATCCATCGCAAACGATAACATCAGCTTTGCCGAAAAATAGGTCGCGACCTTCAAGGTTCCCAATAAAATTTATTTCATCTGACTCAGCCATTAATTTATAGGCTGCCAGCGTAAGAAGGTTTCCTTTTGTTTCTTCTTCTCCAATGTTCAATAGAGCTACCCTTGGGCGATCAATTCCATACACCTTCTTGGTGTAAAGTGCACCAAGAACAGCAAATTGATATAGAACATCCGCTTTGCAGTCGGCGTTAGACCCTACATCCAGAAGAATGGATTTTGATCCATCGATTGCCGGAAGAGTTGAAGTGATACAGGGCCTAATAATACCGGGAATCGTGTTAATCTTGTAGATAGCTCCGACCAGCATCGCGCCTGTATTTCCTGTACTCGCAAAGGCGTGTATCTCTTGTCTGGCTAGGAGTTCGAAACCTACTGCGATGGTACTATTTGGTTTCTGCGGAATAGCACGCGTGGGGTGATCGTTCATGGTAATACAATCGGGAGCATGGACGATTTCGTAATCTTCCGGACGGGCATTCAACGACATAAGGCCACTGGAGATTACATCTTTGTCGCCTAATAATACGAGTTTAACATCGCCGGGAAGTTCTTTTCCGGCTAAAACTGCTCCGGACAAATTGGCATCCGGTGCAAAGTCGCCACCAAGAATATCTATTCCGATCTTCATGCAGATGCGGTGATTAGCTTATTACTTAAACAGCTATTTCTTTCTCTGCAACTACTTTACCCTTGTAATACAGTTTTCCTTCATGCCAATGAGCATGATGAAACAAATGAGGCTGACCAGTGGTAGGACATGTAGCGATATTATTTGCTACAGCATTCTTGTGTGTTCTCCTCTTGTCACGGCGAGTCTTCGAAATTTTTCGTTTTGGATGTGCCATTTTACTTTATTTTATAAGTTTAATTCAAAATTTTATAAGTTTAATTCAAATTTTTAAGAGCCGACCAACGTGGATCCGCCGGTCCATCGTCGTCAACATCATGTTCATTAGCTGTGTCTCTATCATCACTATACACATCAGAATGAATAGTATATTTTTCGAGAAGGCCGATCATTTCTTCATTGCATTCACCTTCCGGATGAACGAGTCTTGATGGGAGAGACACCGTCATCAATTCATAGATGTATTGTCGTACATTTATTTCATAAGAGTCGTTTGGAAGCACGATGAGTGTTTCATCATCGTCTTGTTCCCCACCGAATTTGAAGATTAGTCTGAAGGACCCGCTAATTGGAACTTCTACAGGATCATTGCAACGATCACATGAAGCGAAAATAACCCCTGTTGAGGAAAATTCTCCAATGAGCATAGACTCTTTTTTTTCAAGTCTGAGCTTGACATGCGCATTTCCTTTTTGAATAATGGAATACTCAAGCTCCTCAAAGAACGCATCACGTATTTCAAATTGAAAATCATGAGTTCCCAATTTTAAACCTATAAAAGGGATCACATATTCTCTATCTGAAATCAAAATATACAAGAATTGGACGGCAAAGTTACGATTTTAAACGAACAAGTGTTAATATCTGCCATTTTTTTACTGATGGACAGAAAATCATTCAATTTCTGCATTCGTTTTTTTCTTGTCGATTTGTGCGCTCTGTAAGGGATTAGCACTTATTTCACGAAAGAATTTCCGATTACGATAGATATCAAGTGCTGCAAAAATGGCTTGTCTAAATGAGTTTTCTGAAGCCTTATTTTGTCCAACGATATCGTAAGCTGTTCCATGATCTGGAGAGGTTCGAACGATGGGTAATCCGGCAGTAAAATTTACCCCGTCATCAAAAGCGAGAGCCTTAAAAGCTGCCAGTCCTTGATCGTGATACATGGCTAAAATGCCATCATAATTTGTTCGAGCAGTAGAGCCAAAAAAGCCATCAGCAGGAAACGGTCCAAAAGCGAGAATATCTTCGTTTCTCGCTGCATTGATAGCCGGTGTGATGATCTCTTGTTCTTCACTGCCCATTTTGCCATTTTCGCCTGCGTGAGGATTTAGGCCAAACACTGCAATTTTCGGTCTAACGATTCTGAAATCTTTGCGTAACGAAGCATCAAAAGATTTAATCTTTTGCAGAATCTTTTCTTTATTTAGAGCTTTACTAACGTCTTTTAATGCAATGTGAGTTGTCGCCAGGGCAACACGCAGACTTTCTGAAACCATAATCATAAGAGCATCTTCTACACCCGAAAGATCCGCTAAGTATTCGGTATGTCCGGGAAATTTAAAGTCCGTTTTACCCATGGCTTCTTTTGAAATGGGTGCAGTAACGAGTACATCAATTTTTCCTGCAGCCATATCCTGAGTGGCTTGTTCTAACGCTTGAAATGACCTAAGCCCGCTGATTTCAGTTGCTAACCCCTTTTGAATCTCCACTTCATCAGTCCAAACATTCACCACGTTGACCTTTCGAGGTTGGGCTTCTTCCGCTGTTTTGCACGACTGATAATTAAACTCCTGATCATTCAATAACTTCTTATAATGGGCAAAAACCTTGGTAGAACCATATATAATAGGTGTACAATCTTGTAATATGCGAGTATCTCTCAATGTCTTGATGATAATTTCCGGGCCTATGCCATTGATATCACCTATTGAGATGCCCACTTTTATGGTAGTAGCAGGGTTTATTTCTTTTTCTTTTTCCATTTAATTTAGTTTTTTGAGAAACGTATATAGAAGTCGTACTCCTGTCCCTGTGCCACCTTGACCTCTGTAATCCTGTTTTGCATCCAGCCACGCAGGTCCGGCAATATCCATATGAATATAAGGTGATTGCACAAAGTGTTCCAGGAATTTACCCGCAGTGATCATTCCTGCATTTGAACCTCCAAGATTCTTCAGGTCGGCGATTTCTGATTTCATTTCTTCCCCATACTCTTCCCAAAATGGAAAACGAACAACGCGCTCATAAACTTCTTCTCCGGATTTTTCAAGTTGATTAAAATATTTATCGTCCGCATTACCCATAATGATCGATGCTTTCGTTCCGATTGCACGCACGGCTGCACCCGTGAGCGTTGCTGCATCAATGATCAGCTGAGGCTTAAATTTTTCTGCGTATGCAAGTGCATCAGCGAGGATCATGCGGCCTTCCGCATCCGTATTTAAAACCTCAACTGTTTTTCCGTTGAACATGGTAATTACATCTCCAGGAGCATACGCATTCCCCCCCGGCCTGTTGTCTGTAGAGGGTATAAGGGCAATCAAATGAACTTTTAACTTTTGCAGAGCTGCTAGATAAATTGCGCCTACCACTGCTGCGGCTCCGGCCATGTCACTTTTCATGACATCCATGGAGCCTGGAGTAGGTTTTAAACTGAGTCCGCCTGTATCATATACGATGCCCTTTCCAACCAAAACAATGGGTTTTTTATTTATGGCTTTTGTTGGTTTATATTCAGCTATGGTAAACGTTGGAGGATCAATAGATCCTTTGTTCACCGCCAACAATCCACCCATCTTTAGTGACTCGATTTGTGTTTTTTCGAGTACTTGCACCTGAAAACCTGCTTCTTTTCCGAGTAATTCGATGTGTCTCGCCAATTGAAGCGCATTTAGTGTTGATACAGGCTCGTTAACCCTGTCTCTAGCCCAAAAGACTGCCTTTTGGATAGATTCCAGTTCATTTATTTTTTTGTCAGAAACTTCGTCGTGAAGGTATATTTCCTCTAACTTGCTTTTGCGTTTATCTGCATCCGAAAAATAGGGCAAAAATTGGTACGAGGAGAGACTTAATCCTTCTGATAAAAAGTAAGAGGCCTGGGCTTCACCCCACACAAAAATGGAAGTAACTTTGGAAGGAAGAAGAGAGAATACTTTGTTTCCTGCAATCCTTAATTTTTCTGCAGTTTGTTTGTCTTTTATAAAAAAATAATTAACCCCGGCGGTTCTAAAAAAATCAAAAGTGTCTTCTGATTTCAAAAATTCGCGAATAGCCCCCTTGATTTCTGTTGGTATAGTTTCCGGCAATTTAGATTTTTTATCTAGAATGAGAGCTACTGATACCGACTCCGGGATTAAAGAATATTTTTTAAATTGAATCATAAGCTGGCGTCTTTATCATCAAAAGTAATCATCTATACCAAAATTTCACCATGATAATATCGCTTTAAGGGATTAAGGCTTTGAAATGGTACATCCAAAACACCTAATAGAGTAACAGGCTGGATTAAACTTAGATATTAATAGCGATATTCAAACTGCTCAATTGAGGTTAATCCCAGATTGCGAAATGCGGTGTGTTTCTTTTGGGTAATTGTTAGGGGCAATTTTCTTGCATTTAGTTTTATGCGGGTATCCGAGCACACAAGAAATTTTTTAGATGAAAAGGTAGAATCGTTGTAGCCTGAACAATAGCCCTCATTATCATAGAAAAAAGTTCTTTTGGTTGTGAATGGGAAGTCTTCTTTGATTATGCGCTGAATTCTCCGTAAGTATGGATGATAGATGTAGCTTGTGACATCTTTTTCCTTGATTTTATTTTCAACCCGATAACTTTTTACAGGATAGAGGGGGGAGCCCAAAACAATGAGATCATTTGGAGTTGGATGTAAAATGGAATCTACCGAAAGAGGCCCCCAATAGGACTTATTGATCATGTAAAATAATTTACTTCCGGATGTTTTTTCTGTAAAACTGATGTAGCGCCTTTTTAACTTATACAATCGATGCGCTTGAAACCCCGATTCTAAAAATTCATTATTCTTAACTGCTCCACTGTCGCGATAAATATATCCTTCTTTGAACCCATTTGCTATGCTATTTGCCGTATACCCAATCTTCATTCTGCCGATTTGCCTATTATCGTAATAATTGAAAAGTTCTGAAGCAATGATGTTGCCGTTTTCAAAACGGTAATGGCGCTCATCTCTTAATATTTTTCCGGAAGCTATTTCGGTTGTGTCTATAATATAATGGCGTCTAATTATTTGTTTTATACCTTGGAGCCGGATTACCTTCTTATCAAACAGAAGAGGAAAAGAAAGGTTTTTTTCGTTCTCTGTAGAAAATACTGTATAGCGTAAAAGTTCTGAGGGGCGCCTCATATTCCCTATGGAAATATGGGTGGGGTTGTCCTTGCAGGAAACTAAACACACCAAAATAATAAACACAAACGTTCTATTCATGAAAATAAATTTAGAACAATCCGGTGAACTGATACGTAATATTTGGGTCAATCCTTGAGTTTTTAAACCATATCTTTGTTCGCATGATCGAAAGGCCTATAACTGACTGGTTGCCACTAACGAAAAAAGAAGTGGAAAAAAGAGGATGGGATGAACTGGACGTTATCCTGATCTCGGGAGATGCCTACGTTGATCACCCTTCGTTCGGAACGGCCGTTATTGCTCGGATCATTGAAGACGAAGGCTTTAAAATTGGGATTATCGCCCAGCCAAACTGGAAAGACGATTTAAGAGATTTCAAGAAATTCGGAAACCCCAAATACTTCTTTGGTGTTACCGCCGGCTGTATGGATTCGATGGTCAATCATTACACTGCAAACAAGCGACTTAGGTCCACAGATGCCTACACCCCCGGAGGGGAGGCTGGGTTCAGGCCGGATTATGCCACCATCGTTTATTCGAACATTTTGAAAGAATTGTATCCCGATGTTCCGGTAATGATCGGCGGGATAGAGGCCTCACTGCGTCGTGTGACACATTACGACTACTGGAAAGATAAGTTGATGCCATCAATTCTCGTGGATACAAAAGCAGATTTGTTGGTGTATGGCATGGGAGATCAACCTTTGCGTGAAATGTTGCAGCTTCTGAAAAAGGGAGTTCCTTTTTCCAATTTAAAAACGATTAAGCAAGTCGCATTTCTTCAGCAAAGCAGTGAAGAACTTCCAAAAAATAAAAACTGGGAAACGATCGAATTGGCCAGTCACGAAGAGTGCCAACTGGACAAACTGAAATACGCTTCGAATTTCAAGGTCGTGGAGGTGGAATCAAATAAATGGCAGGCTGACCGGATCATTCAGAAGGTCGGTAATCAGCTATTGGTGATTAATCCACCTTATAAAACAATGAATGAGAAAGAGATCGATCGTTCCTTTGATTTGCCTTACACGCGTTTACCACATCCTAAATACAAAAAACGTGGTTCCATCCCTGCCTACGACATGATCAAATTCTCGATCAATATGCATCGGGGATGTTTCGGCGGGTGCAGTTTTTGCACGATCTCAGCTCATCAGGGTAAATTCATTGCATCACGAAGTGAAAAATCGATTCTTGCAGAACTGGAAGAAGTAGTCGAACATCCCGAATTTCGCGGATATATTTCCGATCTGGGTGGACCAAGTGCGAACATGTACAAGATGAAGGGCAAAGACGAAGCCATTTGCGCGCGTTGTTCTTCACCGAGTTGCATTCATCCGGTGATCTGTAGTAATCTGGGTACCTCTCACAAGCAAATGACGGCACTTTACAAAAAAGTGGATGCTCACCCAAAAGTCAAAAAAGCTTTCATTGGTTCCGGCATTCGTTACGACTTACTCGTAGACGATTTCAATAAAAACAACGAAGATGGCAATCACGACGAATACATTGAACAAGTGATCACTCGTCATGTCAGCGGTAGATTAAAAGTTGCTCCCGAGCACACTTCGGACGCAACCTTACGCATGATGCGTAAACCATCGTTTCGCTACTTCCATAAGTTCAAGGAGAAGTATGACCGTCTTTCTGCAAAGCATAACTTAAAGCAACAGCTGATCCCGTATTTCATCTCTTCTCATCCCGGATGTGAGGAAGAAGACATGGCCAATCTCGCTGCGGAAACCAAGGACATGGGATTCCAATTGGAACAGGTACAGGACTTTATGCCCACGCCTATGACCGTTGCGGAAGTGATCTATTACACGGGAGTACATCCTTACACGCTTCAGCCTGTAAAAACGGTTAAGACTAAGGAAGATAAACTGAATCAGAACCGCTATTTCTTTTGGTACAAAAGAGAAAACAGAGACTGGATTAAACAGCGACTTACCAAAGCCAAACGCCCTGACCTTATCGAAAAATTACTGGGCGATCAAGCTAAACCGGAGAAGAGAGTGCCGAAATGGTTGGAGGAGAAACGGAGCAAGAAGTGAAGCCCGAGAACCAGACATTACGTTAGGAAAAATCAACCATCTTGAGGAGCCGGGCCTCCGAAAACATTAGACATACAATTTTAAAAAAGCACTCGATGCAAAACTGAGCCAAATATGAGCCATTAAAATCACCCTTTTCATGGTGGATTTTTTCAGGGGAGGATTTGAATCAGAAAGTGATGTTATAAGTTGCCACTCTGTTCCTTTCTCTAGAAAGGAGATTAACTAGAGTAAAAAAGCAGTTCCCCGCAAGCGCCATGCCTTATTAATTACCTCAAACAAAATCCTAATATCGAGTCCATAAAGAGTTGAGGTTGTTCTGCGTGCACCCAATGTCCGGCATTTTGAATGGTACAGAGATCTGAATCAGGGAAAAGGGATGAGATACCCTCCCAATCGTCGTCTGAAATATAATTGGATAATTCCCCGCGAATGAAGAGCGTAGGAGTCAAAATTTCGATTTCAGGCACAGAATTAAGTATTTCCTCCATTTCCCTTTCAAGTACTGCAAGGTTCATACGCCACGCAAGTTGTCCTTTCTCCTTCCAATAGAGGTTTTTCGAAAGGAATTGAATTACTCCTTCAGAATCAATGAATTGGTGTAAAACAGCCTCTGCTTCACTACGCGAATTTAATTTTACCGCATCAAGTGCATGCATTCCTGCAAGAATATGTTCGTGATGTTTAGGGTATTTTTTTATGCCAATATCTACGATAATCAACTTTTCCAGGCATTCGGAATAAGTTTGAGCAAAGTGCATAGCCACTTTGCCACCCATAGAATGACCTAATAGAATACATTTATTCAGTTTAAGGTCATCCATTAACTCCTTAAGATCCTCGCTCATTAGAGCGTAGGAGAAGTCATCACTCCATGGTGAATGGCCATGATTTCTTAAATCCACAAGAATAACCCTGAAGTACTCTGCAAACTTCTTTGCGTGACTTTGCCAGTTATCTGAAAATCCGAATAATCCATGAAGAATGATTAGAGGTTTTCCAACACCAAGTTCTCGATAGTGAAGTTTCATTGTTCTTTCGTAACAAAGTTGTGGGATAATTTTTTCAATTTCTCGAAAACATTTCTGGTCCGATACGGAAATTCAAGTGATAATCCTTTGCTGTGTTATTATCTTCTATTAACGCTCGGCGGCAGGGCATGTGTTGTAATTTTTAATTCCTCCGTTGAATGCTTGTGAGTTTTGAATTGATGCTCATTCATGTTTTCGATCAGTTTTAGGATTTCCGTCTCCGTGATTTGGGTATCGTCATAAGCAATACTTGCTGTTTGAATTTTTCTACCGTCGGTAAAATCGAATTGAACCCGATCAACAGCGCCGGTTGCTTTAAGGTTCATTCGAATACTACCTCCACATGCCATTTCGCAGGACATTCCTTCAATCTCAACGCTAAGTAAACGATTGGCATTCAGCTTTGCTACTTCTTTTCTCTGTCCTTTTACTGTGCGCAGATGAACTACGTTGGGTTCATTGCTGCAAGAGATGAAAAAAAGGGTAAGGGAAGAAAAAATAAGAGTTAAACGCATATGGTGTTTTTTAGGAACCCAAATGTAGGCGATTTTGCAAGTCCTCAAAACAAATAAGTGTGAATAGTTAGGGGTTGTTTTAACTTTTTGATATGGTGGCGTATCTCTCGAACTGTCATAACTTTGTACGTATGAAAATAACCAAAGCAGTTTTCGTGGTTTCTAATACAGATTACAAACTGTGTCCGAAAGAACAAAGAGCTGAATTTGCATTTATTGGTCGATCCAATGTAGGCAAGTCTTCACTTATAAATATGCTGACAGGACATAAGCATCTGGCTAAAATATCGGGAAGACCCGGGAAAACGCAACTAATTAATCATTTTTTAATCAACGAAGATTGGTTTCTTGTTGATCTACCCGGTTATGGGTATGCTAAAGCTTCTAAGGTACAACGCGAGAAGTGGGAGCGTTTTATTGCGGATTACTTAACCAAAAGGGAGCAACTTCTTAACGTATTTGTACTTCTTGATTCACGTTTGGAACCTCAGAAAATAGATCTTGAATTTATGAATTGGTGTGGTGAAAAAGAACTGCCTTTTGCTATGATATTTACAAAAATCGATAAGCTGTCTTCTTCGGAATTGCAAAAAAATTTGGCAAAATATAAAAAGGAAATGCTCAAATACTGGGAAGCGATGCCTCCTGTATTTACTACCTCCTCAGAATCCACCTTCGGAAAGGAGAAGTTGCTTAACTACATTGATCAGATTATTGCTAACGTAAAAAGTTAATCATGAAGCGTTTACTTTTTCTAGTTCTTTTTTCCGCGGTTTGTATATCAGTTATTTATTGGAATAGCCTTCCGGATGAAAAGACGGAACTACCTGTCATCAATCCAATTGATGTCAACGAAGAAATGGTGGATCCTGAACTCGTACGTTTGGGTTACGGTCATAAAATAGGTCATTTTTCATTTTTGGATCAGGATAGCAACCTTTTCAGCGATAACCAATTAAAAGGAAAAGTCTACGTAGCAGAGTATTTCTTTACTACCTGCAAGACCATTTGCCCCATAATGAACGGGCAGATGTGCCGTGTTCAGAAAGCGCTAAATGAAGAGCAAGACTTTGCGATTGTCAGTTTTACTGTAGATCCTGAAACAGATACCCCGTATCGTTTGAAACGTTATGCTGACAGGCACAAAGCAATCCCGGGGAAATGGTATTTCCTTACAGGAACAAAAAAACAGCTTTACCATCTTGCTCGAACATCTTTTTTTGTTCTGAAACCGGCAGAAGTGGTTAATCAAGGTGATGCGGGCTCCGATTTCATTCACACAAATCATTTAGTGCTGGTCGATAAACTTAGACGTATTCGAGGTTATTATGACGGTACTTCCCCCGGTGACGTTGATCGACTTATCTCCGATGTAAAGTTACTCTTGACCGAACTTTAACTTATTTCTTCATTTCTTTAATCCCATGCTTTGATTTCACGGATTAGACTTGAAGCATGTATCTTTGTCATGATGGGACATGTATACCTTACTGCCAAGCGCATAATGGCGTTATTGCTTTTTTGGATTTTTTTGTTTGATGCAGGAAGGGTATTTTTTTTGATCCATAACCGCTCAAAATTCAATGATATTTCAATAAGTGAATGCCTGGCTGTGTTTTGGCATTCACTGAGACTGGATTTGGCTACGGCAGCAATTTTTTCGTTGGCACCTTTAATTATCTTGTTAACCCATCATCTTTTTTCATCCCGCTTCACAGCTTTTCTTCTTAAAACGATTATCGGCCTTGAAGCCATGTTCATTGTTCTTGTATCGGCCGGGGAGATAAATGCCTATCCTGAATGGAACCATAAGCTTACAACTCGTGTTTTTACGCATCTGCTTAATCCTGATGAGGTAGTCAGAACCGCAGATTACGCTATGATTGTATGGTATTTGGTCTATGCACTGCTACAGTTGCTTATTGTCTGGAAATTAATTAAATACTTTTTCCCGGCCTTTGAAGATGCTACTGAACAAAGAAATTTTAGGAATCGTGTTTTTGGGGCCTCATCTTTACTTTTAGTATTTGGTCCCGGATTTGTTATTCTGGCAAGGGGAGGGACGCAACCAATACCTATAAATATTGATGCGGCATATTTCAGCAAAGAATATGCAGTGAATGATTTATCTATTAATTCGGCTTATTTTTTTGCAAAGAGTTGGATTTTATACAGGCGAAGTGCTACCGGGGCAGAATTCCCGCGAATTTCGGACAAGGCATCTAAACAGATACTGAATGACTTTTTTCATTACACTAAGGAGCATGACAATCGTATTTTTTCAATCGAAAAGCCCAATTTTGTATTCCTGATTATGGAAAGCTGGACAGCAAATGCCATTTCTTCCCTTAGCGGAAAAAAAGGAGCCACTCCTTATTTCGACAAGATGACCAATGACGGTTTGTTATTCACAAAAGTTTACGCAACCGGAGGAACATCGGAAATTGGAAATACAAGTATTTTTAGTGGTTATCCTGCGCTGCCTGAAGTGTCGGTCAGTATGGAGCCGGACAAACATCGTAAAATTCCTTCAATTAACCAGGACTTAAAAAAATTAGGCTATTCTTCTCATTATTTGTTTTCCGGAGATCTCAAATATGGAAATATTGGAGGTTACTTTGTTGATCACGGATTCGATCGTGTTGAGGATGAAAATGATTTTCCTTCCGGTTTGGAGCGAGGTAAATTGAATTATTATGACGAGGATTTTTACAAACTTCTTTTAAAAAAAATAGACCGAACCAGAGGCCCTTTTCTTTACGGTGCTTTAACCGGCAGCACACATTCACCCTACGATTATCCTAAAGGTTACTCACCGCTGTGGAAAGGAGCTGAGGCCGATTTCATGAGCTCACTTTATTACGCAGATCGTTGTTTGTATGACTTTATTCGCAAAAGTAAAAAACACCAATGGTATAAGCGTACCATTTTTGTTGTTGTGGCCGATCATGGACATGCTTCAGCTGAACTTCAAGACCCGAATCTGGGGCAATATTTTCACATCCCGTTGCTTATCTTCGGTGAACCGCTAAAAAAGGAATTTCGAGGGAAACGAATTGATAAAGTTGGTTCACAAGCTGATATCGTTCGAACGTTACTTTATCAGTTGAGTGGAGATTACAATAAATACGTTTGGTCTAAAGACTTGTTAAACCCTCATGCGCCTGAATTTGCCTTGCATACCATAAACAGGGGGTTCGGATGGATAACACCCCAGGGTAATTTTTCCTACAATATGGATGCTAAATCCTTTACTGACAATACTTTTATCCCAAGCGAACTGAAGAAACAACGACGTCGTTGTCATGCTTATATATCTTTGGTTTTTAGTGAATATGAAAAACGCTGATGTATAGATGGAGTAAATTGAATTCCTGGAGAGGAATATTGCTTGTGGCTTTTCTGGCGCGGTTAGTTGCGGTCGTTTTTTCGCCTGGGTATGGGATGCATGACGATCATTTTTTGATTATCGAGGCCTCAGCCTCTTGGGCTGACGGGTATGATTACAACAATTGGTTGCCTTGGTCACCTAATAACTCCGGGCATCCGGAAGGACACAGCTTTACCTATGTGGGATTAAACTTCATTTATTTCTATTTAATGAAAATAATCGGTATTGCTGATCCAAAGGTATTGATGTTGTTTAACCGGTTGCTACATGCAATTGCTTCGCTAGCAGTAGTTCATTATGGAATGCGCATCAGCGAAAGGCTTTCCGACCGCACAATGGCACTTAGGATAGGCTGGTTTTTGGCTCTTTTGTGGATCTTACCGTTCGTTTCTGTTCGTAATCTTGTTGAAACAGCTGCGGCACCTCTATTGATGTATGGAACATGGCTTGTCTTAAAAAAAGATACGCTTCAAAACTACATGCTTTCAGGAATGGTCATTGGCTTGTCCATTTCGTTTCGATACCAAATAGGTGTATTTGCCATTGGAATGGGACTCTATTTTGTCTTCCGTCACAAATGGAACGCATTGACTTTCTTTACATTAGGCAATGTGTTGGTGTTCGGACTCACACAGGGATTGGTAGATTATTTGATCTGGGGATATCCTTTCGCGGAATTTTGGGGTTATGTAACATACAATCTTAACCAGGGCACACAATACTTACCGAATCAAAATTATTTCATGTATCTCCTGGTACTCATGGGATGTTTTTTTATTCCATTCGGATTGGTTTTGGGCTTTGGTTTTTTTCGTTCGGCTAAAAAGTACGCAGTATTATTTTTTCCGACATTCGCTTTTCTGCTGTTCCATACTCTTTATCCTAATCGACAGGAGCGTTTCATCCTGAGCGTGCTCCCTTTCTTTTTAATTCTTGGGGTGATGGGGTATGATTTATTACAGGAATCTACAAAGAAGAAAAAATGGTGGAGGGTCTCTGTTGCATTTTTTTGGGTATTTAATATTCCGTTTTTACTCTTTGCGAGCACCATGTATTCTAAACGTTCCCGTGTGGAAGCTATGTATAGTCTTTTTGGGAAAAAAGAAAAAATGGAATATATTCTTTTAGAAGGCTCCGCCTCAGGGCGCGTTTCTATGCTGCCAAAGTTTTACAGTAAGCATTGGACAACATCACATGTTGAACGTACGGACAGTCTCTCCGATCTTCGTGTGAACCCAACTATGAATTATTCTTACATCTTCTTTTTTGATGAAAAGGATCTAAAACAACGAATCTCTCAATACAAGCAGATTTATCCTCGCATGAAACTTGAATTCAAAAGTCAACCGAGCTTGGTGGATGTGCTGCTGCGAAAATTGAATTCGCGCAATGCGAATGAGTATATCGAAGTTTGGAAGACCAATTATTCATCCCGGAAATTAGCGGCGAAATGAAAATACTTGTCGTTCGCTTCAGTTCTATTGGTGATGTGGTTTTAACCACACCTGTTATACGAGCAATCAAAGAACAGTGTCCTGATTTTGAGATTCAGTTCATCACGAAAGAGGTTTTCCGGAGTTTAGTTGAGCATAATCCACATATTTCTAAAGTACACACTTTCAAACGTTCTATAAAGGAAGTTATGCCTCAATTGAAATTGGAACGGTTTGACCGTATCATTGACTTACATCATAATCTGCGTTCAGTGATACTTTCTTTTTACTTGGGCTTAAAGGCTGAGCGCTTTCGGAAATTGAATCTGTTGAAGTGGATCCTGGTCAATTTGAAATGGAAGGTTATGCCGGATTTACATGTTGTGGACCGTTATTTTGGTGCTGTTCGTATTCTAGGTGTCCAGAATGATCAGAAGGGAGCGGAATTATTCTTAAGTGTACAGGATAAGGTAGATGTGAAACACAAATTGGGTTTTGAATCAGGTAATTATATTGCTGTTGCTATTGGCGCTCAATTTGCCACTAAACGGATGCCTGCAGAATTATTGGTTAATGTGCTCCAAAAATTGGAATTCCCCATAGTATTATGTGGGGGTGAAAACGATGCTGAAATGGCTGAATTGGTGATTAAATCTTTGCCTAAAAAACAGATACATAACGCATGCGGGAAGTTTAGTTTACTCCAATCGGCAAGTATTGTAAGTCAAAGCGCGACACTCATAACTAACGATACCGGCTTGATGCACATCGCGTCATGCTTCAAAATTCCAATTGTGAGTGTTTGGGGAAATACGGTTCCTGAACTTGGAATGTATCCCTATTTTCCCAAGAACAAGGCACTTTATTCCTTGCATCAGGTTGAAGGGCTTAAATGTCGCCCCTGCTCCAAAATAGGATTTCAGTCATGCCCGAAAGGTCACTTTGATTGTATGAGGAATCAGGATGCGGAGGATATTGCCTCCAAGGCAAAGTCGTTATTTTTCTTCGAGAAATAGTTTGCGTAATTCTGTAGCTTCTCTCGGATTCATCTTCCCGGTCAAAATCAGGCTCAGCTGTTTTCTGCGCAAAGCCCCCTCATAACGTTGTTTTTCTTCCTCTGTTTCCGGTATAATTTCCGGAACTTGAATTGGTCCTCCATTTTGATCCACAGCAACGAAAGTATATATCGCCTCATTACATTTCTCGCGAGCGCCTGTCACGTAATCTTCCACATACACGTCTACGAAAACTTCCATTGAAGAGGTAAAAGCACGGGACACCTTGGCTTCCAGAGTAACAATTGAACCATGCGCAATAGGTTTTTGAAAAGACACGTTGTTCACAGAGGCCGTTACCACCACGCGCTTACAGTGTCGATGAGCAGAAACACTTGCAATCAGATCCATCCAGGCCAGCAATTGACCACCGAAAAGATTTCCTAGTGTATTGGTGTCATTGGGTAACACAACTTTTGTCGTGATCGACAGTGTTTCAGATGCTTTTTTAGGGTTCATTGTTTTTGATCAAAATTAATTCTTTCAAGGAATTTTTGGTTTTTGTTATCAATATTGTAACATTTACTAAGCTTTTAACGAATAAGTCAACAGATTTTAGTCTTTATGAAGAAGTTAATTGAGGAATTCCCTGATCAAATAAGAGAGGCGGTTCAAATAGCACAAGAAGCACAATTAATCAATCTCCCCCAACAAATATATAATGTTGTGATTTGTGGTATGGGCGGCTCGGGTATAGGTGGCATGATTGTTAAGCAATTGATCGATAATGAGATAGGAGTTCCTGTAGTTTTAGTTCAGGACTATAAGCTTCCATCTTTTGTCGATTCACATACGCTGGTCATAGGTTCATCGTACTCAGGTAACACAGAAGAAACGCTAGTTGCGTTGGAGGATGCTAAATCAAGGGGAGCACATATTGCGGGAGTATGTTCGGGAGGCCAACTTAAAAATTTTTGTGCGAGAAACGGATATGATTGCATTGTCGTTCGTAGTGGATATCCCCCACGTGCAGCCACAGGTTATTCAATAGTTCAATTACTAAAGATTCTTGAAACCTATGGCATGATCCGTCCGGGCATGATCGACAGCGTATTGAGCTCAGCTTTATTCCTGGAGCAAAAACGCAATGAGATCAAAGACCTTGGGAAAAAAATAGCAGATGCCATGTATGGCAAAATGGGAATCATTTATTCCGCCCCTGAATATGAAAGTATTGTAATTCGAGCGCGTCAACAATTTAATGAAAATTCCAAGTTTTTGTGTTCCACTCACATTATTCCTGAGATGAATCATAATGAACTGGTTGGTTGGGGCGGTGGCGATGATCGTTTTTCAGTCCTCTTCATTGATGGTTTAGATATTTCAGAGCGGAATAAACTCCGTATGGAAATATCTCGACAGATCATCGGTAGCAGAACTTCGCATATTCTAACCATTCAAGCTTCGGGTTCTACTCATCTTGAAAGATGCATGTATTTAATCCATGTGGTCGATTGGGCGTCTTATTATCTTAATGAACTTACTGGAGCAGATATTTTGGATATAAAAGTGATAGATTACCTTAAGTCCGAATTATCAAAGCTTTGATTCATGACGGATCTTCCAAAGGTTGAGTGGCACGATTTGGGTCTGATGGATTACCGCAAAGCCTGGGACCTTCAGGAAGGGCATTTTCAAGCTACCATTCAACAAAAAATACTTGCACGATCCAATCCTTCGTCGGAAAAAACCTGTAATTATTTGTTTTTTTGCGAACATCCGCACGTCTATACCTTGGGAAAAAGCGGTTCGCAGGAGCATTTACTTCTTGACCAAGATGAACTGGAGAAGGCTCACGCTTCTTTCTATAAGATCAATCGGGGAGGAGATATTACATATCATGGTCCCGGTCAACTGGTCATGTATCCGGTATTTGATTTGGATCAATTTTTTACTGATATTCACAAGTATATGAGGTCCTTAGAAGACGCCGTGATTCAAACGTTGTATGAATTTGGCATAGAGGCCGGAAGAGAAAAAGGATTGACCGGCGTTTGGATCGAACCGGAAGGACCCAATCCAAGAAAGATTTGTGCGATGGGGGTAAAAAGTTCTCGTTGGGTAACCATGCATGGAATAGGATTCAATGTAAACACTGACCTTAACTATTTTTCTCATATCATTCCTTGTGGTATTTCCGACAAAAGCGTAACTTCAATGAAAATAGAGTTAGGACAAGAAGTTCCTATGGAAGAAGTTAAAGGCATTTTAAAACAGAAGATGGCGGAGGTATTTCATTACACCTACTCGAACTAAATATGAAAGGGGTGATTCACATAGTGCGTAAACTTGGCAAGGCAACCTTATGGTTGCTTTTGGGTGTGATAATAGTCTTAAACTTATTTATTATCCTTTCAGGCAAGTATTATTTATATAAAGGTATTCGCTATACCTACTTAGTCGGAAAAAGTGGTCCCGGTATTTATGATTTGACCATTTTTCCCAGCAAGAAAATACATAAGAGTAAAGATGCCCATTCTTTTGATCATTCCAAAAACTATAATAAATATGCTTTAAAAAGGCAAGATGAGGCATTAATGCAAGATTTGGATACGAGAGCTCTGCTTGTTTTAAAGGGAGATTCGCTTTTACATGAGAAGTATTATCAGGGTCACACGCAACATACGGTTTCTAATTCATTTTCTGCTGCTAAAACAGTTGTCGCGCTACTAATAGCCATTGCAATGGATGAGGGCAAAATTAATAGTCTGGATGAACCGGTAGGAAATTATATTCCCGAATTTAGGAAGGGAAAGAAAAGCAAAATAACTATTCGTCATTTGTTGATGATGTCTTCGGGATTGGATTGGCAGGAAAGTTCTTCCAATCCTTTGTCGGAGAATGCAGAGTCATACTATGGATGGAATTTGCGCGACTTAGCAATCAATCAGCGCTCAATAAGAACGCCGGGGAAAGATTTTATATATCAGAGTGGAAATTCTCAGCTTTTGGGATTAATTATTGAAAAGGCTACGGGGAAATCGGTTTCGGAGTACACTCAGGAAAAGATTTGGAAAAAAATTGGCACCGAGAATGATGCCTATTGGAGTATGGATAAGGAAAACGGAGAGGAGAAATCATTTTGCTGTCTTTATGCAACTGCTCGTGATTTCATGCGTTTAGGTTTATTAATTCATCATGGAGGCAAGTGGGGTAAGGAACAAGTAGTTCCGGACTGGTTTATCAAAGAGATGTCGGTTCCTGTTAAATTGAGCACTGCAGAAGGAATTCCAAATTACCGCTATGGCATGCACGTATGGACTTATCCGGAACAAACAGATACTATAACGTATTACCGTGGAATAAAGGGACAATATATTATTTCAATGCCAAAAGAAGATATTGTTGTTGTCAGGCTTGGAATGCATCGTAAAGATGATATAGCAATTCCTAAATCGAAGCAGAAGGGACAATCCTATGTTCGAAGTATCGAAAAGAAAGTTGGTCATCCCGCTGATTTTTTTAGTTATTTGAGAATCGCTCGCGAAATAGTCTCTTTAAATCAATCGCACAAATGAAGGATGGATTGCTGGGGCCAAAGGTAGAACGCGTGGGAGTAGCGGTGATTGAAGAGTTAACTGAAGCTCAGGACAAAGTTTACAATGTCTATCTGATTAATTTTCGGGATGACATTATGGAAGGTATTATCATAACTAGTACCGGGTACGGTGAAAATGCAAACACTGGAGAGCGTATACGAACTTCGACTTTGCGTCATTCTCTTGAGGTACTTTTGCCCGGTGAAATAGCTCGAATTGAACCCATTATGACTGACGTATTTGGATTGGCAAATGAATATTGGGTGAGTTTTTGGGTGGAGGAAATAATGTATGATAAAAAATTTGTTTTTCTGCCTGAGACAATAGCTCCTTCAAAAATGAAAATCATCAATGAGATTGGCCTCAAAGGTATTATGATCAGATAAGAATTTGTTGAAGTTTGTCAAGATCTTTCAATACTTTGATCTCTTGGATATCAACACGAACCCGATCAATGTGTGTGTTAATCTGGTAACCTCCGGCGAAATGAGGTATTCCAGGAACGTCTCTTGATAATTGTTTTAGGTAGTTCTCCAAATAATCAACATCTACCGCAGTAAGCCATGAACTAACCAGTACAAAGGGGTTCACTTTGTGTACGGCATTCAGAAGGGATTGGTAAGGGACGCTTTGGCCGAGATAAACAGTAGGTATACCCTTATTTCTCAAATAAAAGTGATAGAATAGGAGGCTAATTTCATGCCATTCATGCTCCGGTAAAAATAATAGAACAGGTTTATGATTATTAGCAGGAATGTCTAAATCATCAATCGTAGCGATTATTTTTTGCCTGATTAAGTTAGAAATAAAATGTTCCTGAGCGGGATTGATCGTTCCTGCCAGCCACATCACCCCAATCCGATCTAAAAAGGGTATTAAATGATCAGTGAATGCACTTTCAAGTCCGCATTTATGGATCAGATCCTGCAAGGTATCTTTAAAAAGTTGTTCATCTAACTCAATAAGAGCAAGCAACAGTTTCTCCTGACACGCTTCGGGTTCTTTCGTTGATGTAAATTCCAATACCTTTTGAGCAATCTGATCGTTGCTCATATCAGCAATTTTAGATATTTTAATTCCATTCTTGTTTAACAGAGCGACGTTTAACAGAGCCACCAAATCGTCGTCACTATACGAACGAATTTGGGTGTCAGTTCGATTAGGTTTAATAAAAGTGTACCTCTTTTCCCAAATTCTGAGAGTATGAGCCTTTATGCCTGTGAGTATCTCCAGGTCTTTAATTTTGTAAGACGCCATTGTAGATAAATTCCGATCAGTAAAACAATAGTTTCCTGATGTGCGATTAAGAACAACGAACTAATTGTTTTGTTTAAGTCATACTGTAATTTTCTGTTATCTTTGTGCTACTCATGATTAAATCCATAGCATGAAAACTTTGCCTTTTCCGCGTGTGGTTCTTTACATATTCTTTGCGTTCGTTGTTACGGGTTTTATCACATCTTGTTCATCTCCGGAATTAGGGAAGAATCGCGAAATGGTTAGTGAAGAGGAATATTATGAATTTCAAGGTCTTCATTTGAAATCATATGGATTGCCAGCTATGATTCTGTTGCCGGATGAGACAGCAAATATTGGAGCGTCTACGAAGCCAGAAGTTGTGCACAATGACGGAGATTTCATTTGGAATATATATGTAGGACCGAATTTTGAACTGCACATAGAAGACTATGGCGATTACACGGATTTGGTTGATTACAAAAGAAAGGAATTGAAAGAACAGGATGTTTTTGATATTTCATACGTGACAAATGAAAAAGACCTTATTGTTTATGAAAGTTCGCTAATTGTTCGCGGAACTCAGGAAGCTTCCCCGATTGTCGGGGTTAAACATAGATCATTTCATGTGTATGCTCAAAGGACCATTAACGGGATTACTTATGAGCTCAGAAGCAGAGATGAAGGATATGAGCGGAAGATTATTGATTTGATGGTTAAGTCTATACGTTCATTTAAACGCATGGATTAAGTATGATATTTCTGTTCGCCCTGAAATGGCTACTTTTGTGAGGTATGAAAGTGAATAGGGAACAACTTTTAGAGATTCTTTCGGGTATTAAAGATCCCGATCTTAAGAAGGACCTTGTTTCTGCAAATTTAGTGGAGCATGTGGAGATTCAAGATAGTCGAATCGTTCTAGTGGTGTATTGTTCGAATCCCGCTATGCATGCAAGAAAAAGGATGCAAGAGGCTATAGAATTTAATATCAAGCGTCTTCTGGGTAAAGAGTTCAATATTGATTGTACAGTAAAAGTCATACCTTCTGAGGTGAGATCATCAAAGCGTTCAATTTTGCCAGACGTAAAAAACATCATAGCCATAGCTTCAGGAAAGGGTGGTGTGGGCAAATCGACCGTTACTGCAAATCTTGCAGGCGGACTTGCCAAGTCAGGATACCGTGTAGGTATTGTAGATGCTGACATTTATGGCCCTTCGATGCCTACCATGTTTGATGTTGTTGGTGAACGTCCTACGATGATTGATCTAGATGGTAAACCAATGATTAATCCTGTGATTAGTTATGGCATTAAGATCTTATCCATTGGGTTTTTTACGGATCAGGATAACGCTGTCGTTTGGAGAGGTCCCATGGCAGCGAAGGCTCTCACGCAGATGTTTACAGACGCTTATTGGGGAGAGTTGGATTTTCTGCTGATTGATTTGCCACCGGGAACGGGCGACATTCACCTTTCGTTAGTGCAAACCGTTCCGCTTGATGGTGTGGTCATCGTTTCTACTCCACAAGAAGTGGCTTTGGCAGATGCCCGAAGGGGTGTTAACATGTTTCGAATGGAATCTATTAAGGTTCCAATTTTAGGAATTATAGAAAATATGGCTTGGTTTACACCCGCTGAACTTCCCGAAAATAAATATTACATTTTTGGTCGGGATGGGGCAAAAAATCTTGCAAATGGGATGAATGTTCCATTTTTGGGTCCGATTCCATTGGTTCAAGGAGTTCGTGAAGCCGGTGATGTTGGCAGACCTGTTGTTTTTCAAGAAAATAACCCAACCGCCGAAGCATTTGAGAAATTAGCACATAATTTTGTGAATGAGGCAAATATACTTAAGAATCGGACCCTAGTTTAGAGCAAAGAATGATAGAAAAGGAACTTACAAAGAAGGTTAGTACTGCAATTGAACAACTCCGACCCTTTTTAAAGGCGGATGGCGGGGATATGGAATTAGTTGAAATAACGGCTGAAAAAATTGTAAAGGTTAAGCTCTTAGGTGCCTGTGGTGATTGTTCCATGAGCATGATGACGCTAAAAGCCGGTCTGGAAGATGCTGTTCGCAAAATAGCCCCGGAAATACGTGGTGTTGAGGCGATTAATGTTGCTTCAATTAGTTGAATTGATCATTTAGCTGACTCGAATCTTCTTGCGACCTCCTGCCAATTGATAACATTAAAAAAGGCTGAAATATAATCCGGTCTTTTGTTTTGATAATTTAGATAATAGGCATGTTCCCAAACGTCCAAAGCTAAAATTGGTGTTCCTGAACAGCCTTCTCCCATCAATGGATTATCTTGATTTGCCGTTGAACAAATAACCAGCTTGCTATTTTCAACACATAACCAAGCCCATCCTGAACCAAATCTAGTAATTCCTGCCTTTGAAAATTCTTCTTTAAAAGCATCGAAGGAGCCAAAAGTGGCACGTATAGCTTCAGCTAAATTGCCTGTTGGTTCGCCTCCGCCATCGGGACTCATCGAATCCCAAAAGAAATTGTGATTCCAAAATCCACCGCCATTATTACGAAGAGCAGGTTTGTCCTTACATACTTTCAAGATTTGATCTATGGTATTTCCTTCAAGTTCAGTTCCCGCAAGTGCGTTATTGAGATTCGTAATGTAAGCTTGATGATGTTTCGTATGGTGAATTTCCATTGTTCTTGCGTCAATGTGTGGTTCAAGAGCGTCATAAGCATAGGGTAAAGCCGGTAGTTCGAATGCCATGTTTGTCTATTTTAGATTAGAGATTGATTACTTAAAAAACTAAAATTAGTAAAAATCCTTTTAACAAAGATTGATTACAAATAAGAAACAAAATTGTTCATTCTTACTTTTTCATAAGTTAGGGAGGTTATATAATAACTGTCAATTGAATATTTCTATACATCATCTTTTCGTACTTTTGACACAATTAAAAATGAAAATTAATGTTGACACATACACATTCCGGTTTAAGATGGATCGCTTTAGTAATGATTATTTGGGCTATTATTAATGCTATCATAAGAAAAAATTCGGGTGACTTCTCTAAGAAAGATAAAACGCTGAATTTATTCGCGATGTTGACCTTACATATTCAATTGGTATTGGGTCTTGTTCTGTATTTTTTCTCCGGAAAGGTAAACTTCGCCCAGGGATGGATGAAACAAGAACTATTCCGTTTCTATGGTATGGAACATTTTGCAGGAATGCTGGCGGCAATCGTGCTGGTTACCATTGGATACAGCAAAGCAAAAAGAAGTGAGGCTGCGATTCAAAAACATAAGTATACCCTTACGTTTTATTCTTTGGGTCTGATTCTTATTCTTGTCTTCATTCCATGGCCATTTCGCACAGCTTTATTAGGAAATTGGTTCTGATCGTAGGAATCACTTCATTTTTATTTTCTTGCTCTACGAATGGTTCCGTTGAAGCTCGGGATGGAATTACTGAAAAGTTGACTCCCCCATCAGGCAAAGAGCTATTCTTGCAACATTGCGAGATTTGCCATGGGGAAGATGGTCAACTGGGTGCTTCAGGCGCGAAAAATCTAACAATTTCAAAGCTAGATAGTAACGGATTTATTCAAGTGATTAAAAAAGGTAAAAATGGTATGCCTGCGATGAAAGAGTTGTTGGGAACAGAGGAGAATATTTCTTTGGTGGCGGGTCATGTAATGAAACTTAGAAAATAACATGACCGGAACCCTGACTGTGGATGAGGTAATCGAGAATTGCGTTCTCGTTGGTGTCATTACTCCTGAGATTGGAGAAGATACGGCTCTCGAATTTCTCCATGAACTTGAATTTCTTGCCGAGACAGCAGGGGCGTTTACGCACCATAAATTTCTGCAAAAACTTCCAATGCCTAACTCGCGCACTTTTGTAGGTTCTGGCAAGTTGCAGGAGATAAGAGAATACATTATGGCTCATGAGATTGAATTGGTCATATTTGACGATGAACTCTCGCCCTCCCAATTACGTAATATTGAGCGGGAGCTTGAATGCAAGATTCTGGATCGTAATATTTTGATTCTGGACATTTTCGCCAGTCGCGCTAGAACATCTCATGCCAAAACTCAGGTTGAATTGGCGCAGTTGCAATATATGTTACCACGACTTACCCGAATGTGGACCCACCTTGAGCGCCAAAAGGGAGGTATTGGATTAAGAGGTCCTGGGGAGTCGCAGATTGAAACTGACCGAAGAATCATCCAGATGCGGATTGCGCTCATGAAGGAGAAACTCAAGGAAATCGATAAGCAGATGGCAGTCCAACGAAGTAATCGAGGGCAACTTGTACGGGTGGCATTGGTTGGATATACAAATGTGGGGAAATCTACACTAATGAATCTGCTTTCTAAATCTGATGTCTTTGCGGAGAATAAATTGTTTGCGACCTTAGATACAACAGTTCGAAAAGTGGTAATCGATAATTTACCCTTTCTATTAACTGATACCGTTGGATTCATCCGTAAGTTACCACATCAACTGGTGGAATCCTTCAAATCAACGCTGGATGAAGTGAGAGAAGCAGACCTTCTCGTGCATGTGCTGGATATATCACATCCGAATTTTGAAGATCATTTTCGTGTTGTGAATGAAACCCTGCATGAACTCGAGAAAAGGGAAAAACCGGTCATTTTGGTGTTCAATAAGATTGATGCCTATCATCCAACCGATGAGTTTGGAGAACTTTTAGCCTTTACTAAGGAAGAGCTTAAGCGTACCTGGATGTCAAAAATCAACAATACCAAGTGCGTTTTTATATCTGCTACAAACAGGGAAAATATTGAGGAACTGAAGGAAGTTATTTACACTGAGGTGAAGGAAATTTTCAAGGTGCGCTATCCGTACAATAATTTTCTTTATTGATTCGATCTTTTTAAATCAAATGTGTATTGTGCTGAACTTTGGACGATACCCCGAATACACTGCTTTCATAGCTATCGAATCAACTCCATAAATCCATGTCCCTCCTGTAATTCACCATTTAATCCCTCTACGTGATATTTATAAAAGTAAACTCCTTCGCTCACCGGAGTACCGAAATCTGTTTCTCCATTCCAGGCCGGACCGTTCCATTGTGGACCGATCAGGGCCGAATTGATACTTTCTGTATCGAACATCTTTGTTCCCCAGCGATTTAGAATAACAAGATGGATACTTTTGGCATATGTTACTATTAAATTGAATGTTTCATTAACGCCATCTCCATTTGGAGTGAATACATTTGGAGCGACAACCGTTGGACCGGGGTATTGGCAAGAACCGTCATCAAACTGAGCTAGAGGGTTGAAATTAAGAGCATTTGGGTCTTTGCATGCACAGATTTCAACAAAAACAGAATTATATGTAGTATCCGAACATAACGTACCTTGATAGGCAATTAGCCTAATGGTTGAATTGACGTTATACGTTTGATTTTGACTTTCGGTAGAATTAATGTTAAGTTCTTGACCATTTCCGAAATTCCAATTGTACCTGTCTGCATTTTGACTTGAATTGGTCATGCTTACTTGCAGCGGACCACAGCCTATTGCCGGATCAACGCTAAATTGTGCCTTTGGGGGTTTAAGAATGTCTACAAAAACACTATCATATTCCAGGCATAGGTCGTCCTTAACAGTAAAATAATACCAACCGGATGAAAGTTTTTCCCAAACGGTTGCATCAATTTGGTTGGTATTGTTTGCGCCCGGCCCATTCCACGTGTACAATGGCACTCCCGTTGTCCCACTAACCATTGCAGATACCCAACCGGTTGGTTCGCACGTTGAAGGACCTGATTTTAATGAGTCAATTTTTAGCTTTTGAAGCACGCTTACGGTCAACGTATCTGTGTAGGCATTTTTACATTGGTCCGTCATAGTTACCAAATAGTTAGTGTCTCCGGGTTGATTTGCCAACACGTAAACAGGACTACCCGTGCTGCCTGTGCTCCAAGAAAGCGAAACATTTCCTATGCCTCCCACGGGTGTTGCTTCAATCATAATGGAGTCACTTTTACAGGTCAATATGGTGTCTTTTACAAGAATATTTAAATGGGGTTTATCTTCTATCCAGATGGAATGATTTGTAATTACAGTATCTCCACATTGATTTGGAAAATAGGTTGAAATGATAAGTTGTTCAGGAATTTCAGCTAATCCGTCATTAATTGGGTCAACAGTAATACTGGCCGTATCATCACCCGTATTAAAAATAATCGGACTTGTCAACGAAGTAAAATCCGTTCCATTCGTTGCTGTGCCATTCGTGTCGTATTTAAGGGTAACTTTGGCGCCTGGTGGAGCGAAAGGGCGCTTAAAAATGAGTTTAGCTTTTGTGCAACCTTCATAAACGGATGAATCTCCTGCAATTGTTTCAGTCGCCATCTCGATAACATCGGAGCTAAAAGAGCCGGCTTCTAAAAAGACACCCGAATCATTTGTTTCATTAGAAACGTTACAAATTCCCAATTTGATATGATACGTCTGCCCACACTGAACAGGAATTCGAACCGGAAGAATTTTTGTGGTTCCGTCGTATTGAACAGCGTTTCCATAGGCCTCTCCATTCGAGTTTGAAACGTAAAACTGCGCATTATTGACTGGGCCAACAGTGTTTATGTCCACGGCAGTTGACGATCCCGGAATTAAGGCAAGATTTGTTCCACCTAACGGGTATCCGCTGAGCACATAGGGGCCAGAAATGCCTGGTCCCCAGAGAAAGAAACCAAATGCATCATTGTGTAAGGAGGGAGAAAATTCCGGATATTCATCAGAACCAAAAATATATCGGAAGGAAACAAAATCTCCTTTAGGCACGAAATCAAATTCTAAAACAGCACCATTGGTAACGGTTCCGTTAGCCAAGGCACTCAAATGTGGATCATTTCCAACATTAGGGGTTCCTCCATTGGTCTGAGAAGATGAATTGTTGGGCCCAACTGCACCTGAACCTTTGCCTGTAGTAAGGAGTACTCCTGAACTTATCGGAAAATTCGTCCCTTTGGCATCGAAAAAACTTACATTCTGCTGGGAAGAATTAGAACTAATTAAATTTGAATTGTACTTTACATTCGAGATAGTAATATTCTGTCCCTTAAAAATATTTTGAACGAGTTCTTTCGGTGTATGGATATTCGTTACGGTTATCTGTCCGAATAAACCAAATGAAAAAAAGGATATTATCCAAATCGGAGCGTACCTCATGAAATAAATGAATTTATTTTTCTTTTACCTTTCAAAAATAGAATAAAGTTGCACTATAGCAGTAGAGAATAAGTTCAATTTAAGATTTTCAATCCCTAAAACCTATTTTAATATTCGAGCAATTTCTAATTAGAGTTTAGAGTCCATCATTAAAAAAATCATCGAGTTCTCGACGATCTTTTTTCGATGGTTTTCCTGTTCCATAGATACGATACGTGTTTTGTGCACGAATGTATTCTTCAAATTTGTTTCGTTCCTCGAGAGATGTTAGATCATAAATGTACTCAGCCACATATTTTGCTCCTACACGTTTATCAATTAATTGTAAAACTTTATAAGTGAAAACGGCAGTATTTCTATGAAAACTGATGAGATCTCCTTCGAGTGGTTGTTTCGAGGGCTTTATAGTTTTATCATTAATTTTAATCTTGCCCTTCAAAATCGCTTCAGAGGCTATTGAACGAGTTTTGGCAAGTCGAACAGCCCAAAGAAATTTATCCCATCGCAAGCTCATTTTTCAATTTTATTTGCGATGAATGAACCACTATATTGAAGAAGACTTAGATGAATGTGCTAACTGATCAAAAAGAACCTAACCGGAATATCACAGTTCATTTATTTTTCTCGTTTAAGCAGCCACCACTTCGTCGTATTTACCTAAACGGTAAAGCAATTTAGTGTGCGCTTTTAATGCTCCGAAGAAGGTCCTGTAAGAGTGATAAGGCAAATTAAATTCTTTCGCAGTGTCACGTACAATCTGTGAAATTTTCCGGTAATGGATGTGGCAAATATTCGGAAATAAATGGTGCTCTACCTGGTAGTTCAATCCTCCAACATACCATGAGAATAACCTTGCACCGGGCGCAAAATTGGCAGTATTGTAAAGTTGACTAACCGCCCAATCTGCATGAATGTTTCCGGAATCATCAGGTATGGGAAAATCGGAGGTAGGCACAACGTGAGCCGGTTGAAAAATACAAGCTAAACAGAGTCCCGCACAAGTATGCATGAGAAGAAAACCAAGAATTGAAATCCACCATGAAAACGGACTCATGAGTAAAGGCAAAATAATAGTTAGCCCTGCATAAATTGATTTTGTTAAAATTAACGTAAGCATTTGTTTTCTTAAAGTGGTTTTTTGAGTTTCATTCAACCCCATTTTTTCATATCGGATAGTTTGCTTGTAATCTTTGGAAATGAACCAAAGTAGGGTCATTAACGAGTAAAAAAACCAAGCATAGATATGTTGAAACCGATGAATCCATCTGCGTTTTTCGTGAGGAGAAAAACGCATGATCATCCCTGGATTAATATCTTCATCCATACCGGTTACATTCGTATAGGTGTGATGAAGTATGTTGTGCTGTATGCGCCAGTTTACATCGCTACCACCCAAAAGATATAAAACGCATCCAACGAACCTGTTCACAGTTTCATTTTTAGAATATGCCCCGTGGTTTGCATCGTGCATTACGGACAAACCAATGCCTGCCATCCCAAAGCCCATCAATACCCAGCACATCAAATAAAACCACGTGTTTTCGGCAAAGAACAATACGCTGAAAAAAGGGACAAAATAGAAAAGTAACATGCAGAAAGTTTTAAAAACCATAGCGGAGTTACCGTACCTGGAGATATTATTGTTTTTGAAGTACTCGTTGACTCTTTGTTTGAGTACTTTATAAAATTCTTCATTGTGGTTTCTTGAGAATCGAACAGTTGCAAAGCCCATAAGCGGCGAATGATTATAGTTAATTGCAACAAAGGTAGTCTAAAATTTGGTAGGCACATTCACAAATAGGGTAAAGATCTTTTTTACATGGGCTTATCCTGATCTATGCAGAACATAATAATCCCTACCTTTGTTAAGGAAACAGCTCGCTATCATATGATACACATAACTCCCGAAGATCCCTATTGCATTGATCCTTATCATCGAAAACGCTTTCCTACCGTCTCCGTATCTGTAGGGTCACTTGAAATGGGAGGATCCAATTCTGTCCGTCTGCAGTCCATGACTACTGTTGATACGATGGACACTGAGGGCTCCGTAGCACAAGCTATTAGAATGATTGATGCCGGCTGTGAATTAGTGCGTTTAACAACCCCGAGTATTAAAGAAGCTGAAAATCTTCAATTGGTAAAGAAAGAATTGTTCAAAAGAGGCTATACAACTCCACTTGTTGCAGATATTCACTTCACTCCGAATGCTGCTGAAGTTGCTGCCAAAATTGTGGAGAAGGTACGTGTTAATCCTGGCAACTACGCGGATAAAAAGAAATTCGAAGAAATAGCCTACACAGATGAAACTTATCAGGCAGAAATTCAACGAATTGAAGAAAAATTTACACCTCTTGTTTTATTGTGTAAACAGCATGGCACCGCCATGCGTATTGGAACAAATCATGGTTCCCTCTCGGATCGTATATTAAGTCGGTATGGTGACACGCCGGAGGGAATGGTTGAATCTGCAATGGAGTTTATTCGAATCTGTGAAAAACACAGTTTTTTTAATCTTGTAATTTCCATGAAGGCCAGTAATGCGCTCGTCATGGTTCAAGCATATCGTTTACTGGCAGCGACAATGCTAAAAACCGGCCGCTGTTATCCGTTGCATTTAGGGGTCACGGAAGCAGGTGATGGAGAAGATGGGCGAATTAAATCAGCTGTTGGAATCGGGTCACTTTTAGAGGATGGACTCGGGGATACCGTGCGCGTTTCATTAACAGAAGAGCCTGAAAAGGAAATACCGGTTGCTTCAAAACTAGTCGCAAAATTTAAAGAGGACTTAAACTTGGCTCAAATTCCCGATAATGTAAAAGGGTTGCCATATAATCCTTACAGATATGAACGCAGAAGTAGTCATCAGCTCGCAAATATTGGCGGAAAATCAGTGCCGGTCGTTGTGGCGGATCTTTCCGCCGTAACAACGATTAAAGTGTCCCATTTTTTCGCATTTGGTTATTCGTATTCCGTTCCTTTGGATAAATGGCAAATACAAGAACAAGCTGCGGACTACGTTTATATCGGAGAACACGTATTAGATTTCGAAAAACCCGGATCAATAGGTGTAATTACATCATTAGAAAACTGGAAAAAAAATTATTTTAAAAAACCGGGTTGCCATCCTCTTCTTCATTCATCGGAAATGAAAGATATTTCATGGGATTCATTAACGTTTGTAGTATTTGATGACCGTAGTTCTCTTCATGAAATTCGCGAAATTAAGTGTAATGCTGTATTCGTCTTTCGAACTAAATTTCCCAATCGAGTCGCTCTTTTTCGGAGTTATTTTAAAATATTGCTAGATAACGCATTGACTTGTCCCGTAATTCTTTCGGCTAGTTCAGAAAACAAGGATAGTGAGGCATTTCAATTGGAAGTATCGTCCGAGATAGGCGCCCTCATGATTGACGGTTTGGCTGACGGAATTTGGTTGTCAGGTAATGCCCCCAGGTCTTTGCTTAATTCTACTGCTTTTGGTGTTCTTCAGGCCACTAGATCACGTATTTCTAAGACTGAATATATATCTTGTCCCTCGTGCGGAAGAACTCTTTTTGATCTTCAGGAGACAACAGCCAAAATTCGAAAACAAACTGACCATCTTAAGGGATTGAAAATCGGCATTATGGGTTGTATAGTAAATGGTCCAGGAGAAATGGCTGATGCTGATTATGGATACGTTGGAACGGGTCCGGGAAAGATTACGTTGTACAAGGAAAAAATAGTCGTTAAAAAAAATGTACCTGAAGAAGATGCTGTTAGCGAATTAATCGAATTAATCAAAAGTTACGGCGATTGGGTTGATCCGAATTAAACTGTGAAACTAGAATCATCCCTCATCATTTTAATGATTTATTTGAAAAAGGCAAATCTGAGAATCACAAAAAATTCTCCTTAAAACATTATCTGTTCAACCAAACAAGTTGAATTTCAGTTGGATCCTTCATCCTTTCAGCCAGTTTGTAATAACGATCAGAGAGCGTAGACAGAAAATCTTGTGCTTTATTTCCTTCTTCGTTCAATCCCAATAATTTATCGATTCTCCAAAATTTTACAAGGTGATCAATGATACCGGCATAATCATAGCTGGTGTAAACCCCTATCTTTTGAGTGATATTCGCATAATTAAGGTATTGTTTCTTATCGGTTCCAAAATCCATCAACGTTGCCGGCATACTAATTTTATTTTTCATCATGGTAACAAAAGCTGCTAACCCGCCATTTGGATCTGATTCAAATACTTTACTCATAAAAAATTTGTAAGCCTTTTCATGTAAGGCTTCTTCACCGGCAATAGTATTACAAATTTTTGCCAGAGCCTTGTCACCGGACTTAAATGCTAGCTTACCTGTGTTGACGTGTGTAATTTTCGTAGCTCTTTCCTGAAAAGAGGTGTAAATGAGACCGTTATAAGGATCTCCTATGGTTTGAAGATCGATACCATTATGAATGAGGCGATGAATGGCCTTTTCAACTAATTTCATGTCAACTCTCCCACTTAAGTACAGATATTTATTGAGCAGATCGCCGTGTCTGTTTTCTTCCGCAGTCCAAAGCCTCGACCACCTTACCCAGGCACTTGTACTGGCAACATTGCGCTCTTCATTTATACCTTCCAGCAAATTGAAAAAGGTTTGATAACTGGGTAGCGCTTCTTCTGTAATCATATTTCCAACTAAAGAAACTAAAACCGAATCCGGAACGTTTGCAATACCCTCTTTTATATCTTTGATTTTATCAACAAAATCATCATCAGCAAAATCAGGTAAAAAATCGGAAGGTTGCCAACAATCTTCCGGATCTTTCATTTTTTCTTCAATAAATTGTTCTACATGGTGTCCGATTGATTCGATCACTTCCATTTTTTCTTCGAAAGCCATTCTTGTTATTCTGATTGATTTGAGATTTGAATACCTGATATTAAGCCCTACAAAGGTAGACTTATTTAGAACAAGAAATGTCTTTGTTCAAATGTGCATTTCTGTTGCACCAAATCATTTAAGAGAATAACCTTGACTATCAGTGTGATTGTGAAACTGTAGTGCATTTCCGTTTCGGCGTTCTCCTGGTTATTCAATTGTAGAGTAAACGAAGAAAAACAGAATGGAGTATATCGCTCTAGCTCTCCTTTCATTGCCATGAGTTTATCGAATGGTCACTCTGTTTTGTGAACCCGGAGCTCGAAAAATCTAACTTTTACAGGGATCTGGAGAGGGTGATGGAATGGAAAGAATCAAAAAAAGAATGAGAATCAGAATGAAAATGAGGTAAAACAAAAACGAGAATGACGCTCTCGCTCTCATTCTCGCTTTGTTTTGTGACCCCGGCAGGATTCTAACCTGCAACCGCTGGAGCCGAAATCCAGTGCGCTATACAGTTGCGCCACGGAGCCAAATTTTGTCGAAAAGTTAAGATAAAATTTCAGGAATCTCAATTCCGAGAGTCCCACTTTTCGATTTCGATTTTACAAAAGTAAGTAAGTTGGAGGAGACGACCAAATGAAAGAAAGTATAAACAGGAATGGCGGATTCAACAAGGAATCAACATCTTTTTTCAAAGGGTTTAGAGATTTTCCAAAAATTTAAAGAACATGTCACGCTTGTTAGGGCTTAGCGGAACCTCCGAACCATCTTTCATCATAAGTGATCCGCCATGCCCTTTGTTATAGCGATCCACAAAGTTCAGATTGATGAGATGTGATTGCTGAACGCGCAGAAATTGATGAGGAGAGAGAAGCGTTTCAAAATCTTTCATCGTTTTTGAAACCAGAATCTTTTTCCCGCCAACAAGATAAAACTGGGTGTAGTTTCTGTCGGCCTCACATCTAATGATTTCGTCTAAGTCAACTACATGAATGTTTTCCAGTGTTTTAAGAACTAGTTTTCGTTTTTGGTTTGGTTTAATGTTCTGCTGAAGGGCCTCGAATTGGCCTTCTCCTTTCTTTTGTTCAAGAGATTGAATGGCTTTGTGGAGCGAAGCTTTAAGCTCTTCATGATCAATGGGTTTTAGCAAATAATCAAGAGCGCTGAATTTGATGGCTTTAATGGCAAATTCTTCATGAGCAGTCACAAAGATCACCTCAAAATTTTTGTAACTTACTTTCCCAAGCACATCAAATCCTGTTCCATCTGGAAGTTGCACATCGAGAAATACAATGTTTGGCCGAAGATCATCAATGAGTTCTATTCCTGATTTTACATCTTCGCCAAGTGGAAGGGTTGTCACGCCAAGTTCAAAAGATTCAATCATTCGTGCAATCAAATCTCTCGTTCTCTTCTCATCATCTATGATCAGTACCTTTATCATTTTTCTAGTGGAGGTAAGTAATTTTCTTTGTATGGCAACCAAATTAACACTTTTGTGCCTCTTTTACCTCCTTCTTTAAGGTCTTTAATATGAAGAAAGCCATCCGTTCCGTATTTTTTATTCAGATTTTGGATGCGTTCGCGTGTGATTGCAATACCCATACTTTTATGAGTTTTGCTTTTTTCACTCAGTGCTGAATGGGATCGCCCAATTCCATTATCTTCAATAGTCACTTCTAGAAGTTTTTTTGATCGACGAAAACAAATAGTAATAACTCCATCTTTATTCGTGTGAAGTTGACCATGTTCGATGGCATTTTCGACAAATGGCTGGGTAATCATAGGAGGAATCATAGCGCGTTCAACAGAGACATCTTTTCCAATATCAATACTGAATTTGAAACGATCCGCAAAGCGAATTTTTTGTATTTCGAGATACTTTTGAAGTATTTCAATTTCGGTTTCCAGAGAAATGAATTCTTTGGATGAATTTTCAAGGATTAAGCGCATGAGTTTGGAGAAGTTGACTAGAAATTTTGATGAATTGACGGTGTCGTTTTCGTGAATATAGCTTTGTATAACGGATAGTGCATTAAACACAAAATGTGGATTCATTTGAGCCCTCAACAGTGTTTGTGACATTTCAGCTTCTCGTTGTTGCTGTTTGAGTTTAGTCTGCTTTGTGAGGTAGAAAACGATTATTCCGGCTGAAAGAACAAGTATGATCATAGCAATGATGATGTACAACTGTAATTTGTTTCGCAACTGCGTATTTTCGAGTGTCGTTTCTGTAAGAGCCTTTTTTCTGCGTTGTTCCTCAATAGAATTGGCTTGTGATTGAATTAACCTGAATCGCAGTTCAGAACGATAATTTTCGCTGAGATCAGCAATATTTTTTGATGTCGTTACAATCTTTTGGCTATCCTTATGATTGACATATTTCTCTAAATAGACTAATGCTTTTGCCGGCTGCTCAAGTTCACGATAGATGTGAGACAGGACCCGGTAACTTTCACAGATCTGATTCTGTTCGCCGGTTTTTTTTCGAATATCAACAGAACGAAACAGACAACTCAGGGCTTCTTCAAATTTTCTTTGGTAAATAAAAACGGTGCTAATGTTGTGATACACTTCCGCAATTTTTTCCGGATTGCCGGCAGATTTGAAGTGCATCAAAGCATTATTTAGACTCAAAGTCGCGTTCTTATAGTGTTTCTTTTCACGACTCACCATACCCAAAAGGTTATGCGCTTCGCCAAGACTGTTTGGATCATTTACGGCCTTCAAATAGCGTAAAGATTTATTTATTCTTTGGACGGCAGCATTGTAGTCTTGATCGTCGTACCGGATATATCCCATGACTATCAATGCAAGAGCCATTTGACGCTGATCAGCGATTTGACTGGAATAGTTCAAAGAACGCTTCAGATAGAATTCGGCGGCGGAAAGGTTCCGTATCAGTCGTTGCGCCACACCAATTTCTCTGTAATATTGAGCAAGGTGATATCTGTCATTCGTTTTCTCTGCCAAATCAGCTGCCAAGAGATTTTTAGCAACACTTAATTCAAGCTGTCCAAAATGCTGGAATATGAATGACTTCATATTTAAACACTCGTCCATCATCGTCTTTCTATATGATCTCCTGCCATACTTTAAAGCCACATCAGAATAATATAACGCAGAATCCTTATCATCTTTGAACACATGGTACAGAGCGATGGCGTTATAGTTCTCTGCGAGATCAGCATTGTTTCCTCGTTTTAAAGCAATTTCTGAGGCAATTTGAAGATAAATTTTTGCTGAGTCGAATTTTTGTGAAATGCTGTAAACAAGCCCAAGGTGGTGATAAATTTTGTAACTAACCAAATCAGAAATTGTCTTCTCCAGAAATGATTGACAAGCCAGCACATTTTTAAAATACTCTTCTTTGTTACCGATCAACTGGTTTATCTCTGCACTGAATAAAAGTGCACTGAGTCGAACAGAATCATCCAATTGTCGGCTCTTGGTCAGAAGAACATGCCTCAACGATTCAGCTTTAAGCAGGTTTCTTGTTTTATAATATTCACCCAACGACAGGAGCCGTAAAAATTGTTGTTTTGGATTAGGTTCCCGATCAATGGAATGAACTCGGTTATGGTCATTTCCTGTTTTGTTTTTCCCGTAAGCCACAAAAAAGGCTACGAAAGAAAAACACAAGGCGATTATCTGTTTGAGAAAATAGTTCATTCACCACTAAAATAGTTTATTACTCTCATATCTCGACTTTTTCGGCGAGCCAAATAGTTATCTTTGTAATCGAATTTAAGTAGTGTAAACATGGAGTATGACTTTCGGGAGATTGAATTAAGATGGCAAAAATTTTGGGCTGAGAACCGAACATTTAAGGTCGATAGAGATGTTAACAAAACAAAATATTATGTACTTGATATGTTTCCTTACCCCTCGGGTGCAGGATTGCATGTAGGACATCCACTTGGATACATTGCCTCAGATATTTTTGCCAGATACAAGCGTCTCCGAGGGTTTAACGTTTTACATCCAATGGGATATGACTCCTTCGGCTTACCCGCTGAGCAATATGCCATCCAGACCGGCCAGCATCCTTCCTTAACAACCGAACAGAATATCGCTAGGTACCGTGAGCAAATGGATCAGCTTGGTTTTTGTTTCGACTGGAATCGTGAAGTACGAACTTTTGATTCAAACTATTACCGGTGGACTCAATGGATATTTCTAGAACTTTTTAATAGTTGGTATAATCCCCGGACGAATAAGGCGGAATCGATTGATACCTTGATAGATATTTTTTCTAAAGAAGGCTTTAATTCATTTGACAATCAGATTCTCACTGGTGACGTAGAGCACGATCTTATGCCTTTTTCGGCATCAGATTGGAGCACATTTAATGAGGCAGAAAAACGTGAAGTATTGATGAGTTTTCGTTTAGCTTATCTCGGTGAGGCTTATGTGAATTGGTGTCCTGCTCTAGGAACAGTGCTTGCAAATGATGAGGTTATTAATGGCTTATCTGAACGTGGAGGGCATCCTGTTGAACGAAAATTATTGAAGCAATGGAGTATGCGTATCACTGCCTATGCTCAGCGTTTGCTTGACGGATTGGACACATTAGATTGGTCGGACAGTATAAAAGAATCTCAGCGCAATTGGATCGGTAGAAGTGAAGGTGCATCATTACGCTTCCCGATTCAAGATTTCGATGGAAGCATAGAGGTGTTTACCACACGTCCGGACACTGTATTTGGAGTTTCCTTCGTGACGCTTGCGCCCGAACATGAACTGGTTGCAAGAATAACAACTGACGCACAACAGGAAGAAGTGGAAGCTTATGTCCGCAAGGCAAAAAATCGAAGTGAGCGGGAACGTTTGGCAGATGTCACCACGATTAGTGGTGTTTTTACGGGTTCTAATGTGATTCATCCGTTTACAGGACAACCCATTCCTGTCTGGGTAGGCGATTATGTGCTCGTAGGTTATGGCACGGGCGCTGTCATGGCTGTTCCGGCTCATGATGAAAGGGATTTTAAATTTGCAAAGCACTTCGGTCTTCCGATCAAACAAGTTATTGAACCCGACAGAGAATTTGATTTGCGAAAAGAGGCTTGGGTCGAAAAGGAAGGCACCTTAATCAATTCCGACATTCTGAATGGATTGAAGGTAGAACTGGCTATTCGTAAAGCGATTGAAGTGATAGAGGAATGCGGATTTGGCAAAAAACGAATCAATTATCGTTTGCGCGATGCTGTTTTTGGTCGTCAACGTTATTGGGGTGAACCAATACCGATCTATTATAAAGAGGGGATACCCTATCCACTTTCAGCAGAAGAATTACCCTTGACCTTACCAGAAGTCGACAAATACCTCCCTACTGAGGATGGTGAACCGCCATTGGCTCGAGCATCGGACTGGAAATATCAGGGCATGTATGATTACGAACATTCGACCATGCCTGGATGGGCGGGGAGTTCATGGTATTTTCTTCGCTATATGGATCCAAAGAATGAAGATGTAATCGCCTCTAGTGAAGACGCAACATATTGGAATAAGGTTGATTTGTATATTGGTGGTGCGGAGCACGCTACAGGGCATTTACTTTACTCAAGATTCTGGACAAAAGCGCTTTTTGATCTTGGTCACATTCCCTTTCAGGAACCATTTCAGAAGATGATCAATCAGGGAATGATTCTCGGGAAAAGTAGTTTCGTGTATCGAATCAATGGGACAAACTCTTTTGTGACTTTGTCAAAGAAGGATGCCTATGACACGACGTCAATTCATGCAGATATCTCCCTTGTGAATAATGGCAAACTGAATATTGATGGATTCCGAAAGTGGCGCCAGGAATTTGCACAAGCAGAATTTATCTGCGAAGAAGATGGATCATATAGTTGCGGAACGGAGGTGGAAAAGATGTCCAAGTCGAAATACAATGTTCAGACACCTGATGAACTTGTAGAAAAATTTGGTGCTGACACGTTGCGGATGTATGAGATGTTTCTTGGCCCTTTAGAACAAAGCAAATCATGGGATACCAAGGGCATTAATGGTGTACATAATTTCCTGAGAAAACTGTGGCGTTTGTTCCATGATCAAGATGGAAATTTGATAATTAATCAAGGGGAAGCTCCGGAAGAAGCATTGAAAACGTTGCATAAAACGATCAAGAAAATGGAGGATGACCTTGAGCGTTTTTCATTCAACACAGGAGTCTCCAATTTTATGATTTGTGTCAATGAACTCACGAATCAAAAATGCCACAACCATAGCATTCTGAAAGAATTGGTAATTATGTTGAGCCCCTACGCACCTCATGTAAGCGAAGAACTTTGGACTAAATTGGGATACGAAGCAGGGACAGTCAGTAATCAACAATTTCCAAGGTTTAACGAATCTTATCTTGTTGAATCCAGGCATGCTTACCCTGTTTCTTTCAATGGCAAAATGCGCTTTAAAGCCGAATTATCCATGAACTTATCTCCAAATGAGGTCGAACAAGCCATTCTTTCCAGAGAGGACACTCAAAAATGGCTTGAAGGAAAGACACCTAAAAAGGTAATCGTCGTTCCAGGAAAGATTGTCAATGTAGTTTTGTGAAATAGCACTTGATTTTTATAACTTGTTCAATTGGCATATCTTTTGTTTGTCAACAAAGACATTTTATAAACCATGTTATGAAAAAGATGGCACTTCACCTTGCTTCGCTTTTAGTGTTGCTTGTTATTTCGAGTAGTTCAGGGGTCACCTATCCCGCCGTTGTGAACAAAGCCTTTCAAGTAGGGGAAAAATTGCGCTACCGCATTACTTATGGATTTATGGATGCCGGTGAAGCTGTTCTCGAGTTGAGGTCAACATCCAAAAAAGGGTCAAATCGGGAATTGATACACGCTGTCGGTACAGGTCGCACGTTGGGCGGGTTTAATGCCTTCTATAAGGTGACAGATGTGTATGAAACTTATTTAGATAAAAAAGGTGTTTTTCCATGGTTCTTCGCTCGACGTGTGAATGAAGGAGGATACAAAATCAATCAGGATTACGTATTCAAACATGATCTGAAAAAGGTCGAGAGTAGGGAAGGAAAAGAATTTAAGATTCCTGTTGGTATTCAGGATATGATATCTTCCTTTTATTACGCCCGAACCCTTGACTACCAATACATTAAGACCGGAAAGACATTTGAGTTTAAGTGTTTTATGGATGATGCTGTTTGGAATTTGAAGATTAAGTATGTCGGAGACGAAGTCATTTCTATTCGAAAGGGAAAATTCACATGCCACAAGTTTGTTCCTGTGGTTCAAACCGGACGCTATTTCAAAAGTGAAGAAGATGTTAACTTTTGGGTAACGAGTGATGACAATAAGATACCTGTCCTGGTTAAGGCAAAGATTCCCGTGGGAGTAGTGAAAATGCAACTTGTCGACTGGGCAGGACTAAAAAATGAATTAAAAAGTAAGGTAAAATAAAGCGTTTCTTTCGCTACTTTACTTATTTCGAAAGTGATATTCGCTTATCAAAAATCGATTTTTGAAAAAAAAATGTGAGACTGAATAATCAAATATGCTTATAGTTTCACAATTCATTTAAATTTGCGCCAAAATCAGCCGATGAATAACGAATACGTGTTGGTGGAAAAGGAGGAAGTTGCTCAATTGAAATTTCCTAAAGCTGATGTTCTTCTGGAAGAACAGGAGCAGAAAAGGTTAAGATTCGAATTGGATAGGGCTATTGCTCTCGGAAATATCGAACATCAGAAGGTCAAAATCTATTTTGAAGACGATAAGAAGAAAAGGGTAGTACATACAACGATATGGGCACTAACAGATAATGCCATTGTTTTGAAAAAGAATATAATTTTACCCCTGAACAGAATCTATAAATTAGAAATATAAATTCAGTCATATGTCAAAAAGAAGATCCATCATCAGTTATGACAAGCTAAGCCTTGAGCAGAAAAAACAGATTTTGCTTGATTTTCCTGATGGATATATCAATCATCTGACAACAATTAAAACCCCTACCGGAGAAGTTCTCGATGCTTTGATTTGGGAAATGGAAGAAATTATCTATTTGGTGAAAATAAACAAAGTAGTTCCAAAAGCTGCAGTGGAGGAAGATGATGACTTCAATGATGATTTCGATAAGGTAGAGGGATTAAAAGACGATGAGCTTGATTCGGACGAAGAAGAGGAGGAAGAGGGCTATGAACAACCTGACGAAGAGAATGAGGAAGATGAAGACTAGACCATAGTCAGTGTTTTGCAATTTCTTAGAAATTTTGTTTTTTATATTTCGGTCTTGTGGCGAGACTTCTTGGCCCGATCATCCGTGTTAAATGAGAGAGATAAATCTTCAGCTGTTTATAAAGTTTGTTTCTTTGCTGAAGATTTTGAGCCATAAAAAAAGTTTCTTTGGCAAACCGCCCTTATCTATTTATATCTTTGTTAAAAGGCAGATCGGCTTGTCGCTGTCTCAATAACTTTGGGAGAGAGGAAAGTCCGGGCAGCATAGAGCACCGCACTTCCTAACAGGAAGGTGTCGGCTAGTGTCGGCAACAGATAGTGCCACAGAAAGGGAAACTACCTTGATCGGTTCGTTCCGGTCTTGGAAAAGGTGAAAAGGTGGGGTAAGAGCCTACCGTGTGACTGGCGACAGTCACAGCATGGTAAACCTTGCGGGCTGAAAGACCATGTAAACTGGGGTTGTTGGTTTTCGGACTGACGTAAGGGTTGCTCGCCCGACTTAGAGGGTAGGTCGATGGATTCCGAATGTGAGTTCGGAACTAGATAAATGACAGGCGTCCGTTACGGCGGATTACAGAACCCGGCTTATAGATCTGCCTTTTTTTTTAATCAGGGATTCTTGCCCTATTAATAGTCTCATTTGAAAGGATAAGTTATTTTGAACTACTGATGAAGTAACGTTGTACATCTGCGAGAAATTTATTCGTCCGAAGTGGAGAGTTTCGGTCACGCTTGAATCGTGTTTCTTTTGACTTGGAAAAGTATGAAATCGTTTTGAGTCGGGCATTTAATTTGAGGTTTCCTTTGAAACTCAAAAGATGCTTCATAAGGGCTAACGAATTTGAAAAATTAGGCGCTTGTTTGATTATTCCAAAATTCGGCATATCATAGTAAGAGCCTCCGATACGTTGGTTGGGATAAATAAGTTCACCTGATTTATAGCTGGTAAGCGAACTTTCTTTCTTTCTTTCAAAGGATGAACGCTTCGTAAAAAGTAAGTATGAGTATATCAGCGTATCGTATGTTGAGAGAACCTTTATTTTCTTTCTATTGAAATCTTCAATCCATTCCACCGCCAATGAGGGGGCTTTTTTATAAATAAAAAAATAAAACGGAGCCAGATCTGAAGGTTGTGATAGATCGCTGCAAAAGCCACTACTATTTAATATTGAGGCGTAATTTTTTATTCGAGCAGCCTCAGGCCTTCTAATAATTACATAAGGATCAAACCCGAGACCAATTATAGAAAGCTTTCCGGATCTGTATTTTGGGTTAATTTCATTGGGAAAGCTGTCGACGGGAATTTTATGGAGAAGTTTTGATTGTTCTAAAATAAGGGCATCGTAACTTGATTGCAGGATTACGGCGTCGATCTTGCTATCCGTTTTTTCTAGCTTTAATCTTTCTTCAAGATCTTCAGAATTTAAATGGATTATGTGAACATGGATTCCTGTTTTATGTGTGAAATCCTTGAAAAGGAATTTATCCTTACCGGTTAGACAATCAGATGCAAGATTGATATATTGGTGTTCGGAAGGTTTGGTCGTTTCAATGGCGCAGGAGTTACAAAGAATAATAAGTAACGAGAAAAATATCCTGAAATGTGCCATCTCACAAAGATATTCAACATTCGTGTTTGCTTCGATATAGATGAAATATTTAACTTTAGAATAAATTAATTTGTTTTGGAAAAGAAGCTGCCTCGAAAAGACGAGAAAATCAAGTCATTACTGAAAGAATTGTCTACCAGTGAAGGTCAAAAATTCTCAAAACACCTTCAGCTTTTGAAAAACGAAGGCAATATATATATTTTGAAGCCTCTGGCTGATTTAATGTTGAATAAAGAAATTAAAGAGCAACAAGAGATTTTGACATTATTCGGGGATCTTAATGAATCAGCTGCAGTTGACGAAATCGTTGACATATTGCGAGATGAAAAATTTATGAGTGTACGGCAGCTCATATTAACCGCTGTCTGGAATAGTAAATTGAATTACAGTAACTACTTGCCCGAATTTATTGAAATAGCTGTGGAAGGTAATTTTATGGAAGCTTTGGAATGTCTTACGATCATGGAAAATATGGAAGGGCCATTTAAAGAACAACATATCCTTGAGGCTCAACTCCACCTTAAGGATTACCTTGAGGATCCTGCTCCAAAAGAAACTGAAAAAGCAAAAATCATAAGTGAGATAGCATTGATTGTGAAAGATTTATCCTTGTTCGATGAAGAGGATATGAGTTCATATATGGAATGAGTTAAACCACATCTTTTTCGAAATAAGAGGCAATTGTACTTTCCAAAATTTCTTTGACGTGCGTATTTTCTGTTTTTGAAAAAACATCGTTTATAAAGGCTTGAACCAACAATTCTTTAGCTCCTTTTTCAGAAATTCCACGTGCACGAAGATAGAAAACAGCATCTTCATCTAGTTGCCCGGTTGTTGATCCGTGAGAACATTTCACATCATTTGCATAAATCTCTAATTCTGGTTTTGAATTAATCGTAGCAAAGTCACTTGTCAGAATATTTGCATTCGATTGAAAGGCATTGATTTTCTGTGCATCCTGACGAACAAATACCTTTCCATTGAATACGCCGGTCGCAGTACCTCCGGCCACACCTTTGTAGAGTTCATTAGAAAGACAATGAGAGGCAAGATGGTCAATACAGGTGTGATTATCGACATGCTCATTCCCTTTAAGCAAATAGGTTCCGAATAGATTGGTCTCCGAATTGGAACCATTGACACGTATAATGCTGTCATTTCGAACAAAACTGCTGTCGGAAGTGTGGGTATGCACAGTTAAATTGCTATTCGCTGATTGATCAACTGATTCGCGGGAAATAATAAAATTGTCTTTTATACCGTGTTGAATTTTGTGTAATATCAGTTTAGCACCTTCGTCAAGTTGAATTTGAATCTTTGTGTTTCCGAAGCATTTCTGAGCATTGAATACCCGATAATGTTGAATGATCTCCAATTGACTCTGTTTGCCAAGCTCGATACGAATTCTTGTTTGATGAACGGATTGTTCTCCTGAAAGGAGTTGAATGATAGCAACAGGTCGATTTAGAGTGACATGTTGATCTAACCTGATCCAGATGCCCTCATTCAAATAAACCATACTCAAAGCATCGAAGATGTCATCATTGTTTTCTATAGCTTTGAATCCTGCCAATTCTTTTTCGGAACACTCGGAAAACAACTTGATGCTTAATCCTTCAGTCGATTCGGTTGATGAAGGGAAGATTGCACTTACTTGTCCATTGACTAAAATAATCGTGTGATGGGTTTCATCAAGAACAAATGCCTTAAGTTCAGATGCCGTAAATGAATTAGTGAACAATTTTGGCTTTAATGCAGCAATCTTTCCCACTCGGGTGTATTTCCACGACTCATCTCGGGTGGTGGGAAAATCATTTTGATCTAAAATCCGTTTGGCACGTTCAAGTTGATTTGCCGGAAAATTAATCGCTGTGGTTGGCAATTCCTGAATAAACTGCTCTAACTTATTGGTAGCTACTGATTGCATGACTATTAGACTATGCGTTTTCTAATTCTTCCTTAATCCAGTCGTATCCTTTCTCTTCAAGCACAAGGGCCAAATCTTTATTACCTGTTTTAACGATTCGACCATCATATAGCACATGTACAAAATCAGGAACAATATAGTCCAATAAACGCTGGTAGTGAGTAATTACGATAGTTGCGTTGTCCTTGGATTTTAATTTATTCACTCCCCCGGCAACAATGCGTAACGCATCGATATCCAGTCCTGAATCAGTTTCATCTAAAATAGCAAGTTTTGGCTCGAGCATAGCCATTTGAAAGATTTCATTTCGTTTTTTTTCTCCTCCGGAAAACCCTTCGTTTACGGAACGTGATGTCAACGCGGAATCGAGTTCGACAAATGCCGAACGCTCGCGCACTAAACTCATAAAGTTCTTGGAACTGATTTGTTCCTTTCCCTGATATTCACGAATTTCATTTAATGCTGTCCGCAAGAAATTTATATTCGATACACCGGGTATTTCAATAGGATATTGGAACGCCAAGAATAATCCTTCGCGGGCTCGATCTTCTGTAGGGAGTTCGAGAAGATCTTTACCATCGAAAATGACAGATCCTTCTGTAATTTCATATTCTTCTCTGCCGGCAAGAACGGAGGCCAGCGTACTCTTTCCAGCCCCATTTGGCCCCATAATAGCATGTATTTCTCCTGCTTTAACCTCAAGGTTGAGTCCCTTTAGAATCTCTTTGCCTTCAATTGTGGCATGAACATTTTTTATGCTTAACATATCTTATAAATTTAACCGACGGATCCTTCCAGACTTATCGCCAACAATTTTTGTGCTTCAACGGCAAATTCCATCGGAAGCTGATTTAATACCTCTTTACAATATCCATTTACAATTAAACTGATAGCTTTTTCTTCATCAATACCTCGTTGAAGGCAATAGAAAATTTGATCCTCGCCAATTTTTGAGGTGGTTGCTTCATGTTCTATTTTTGCACTGCTATTCTTACACTCAATGTATGGAAATGTGTGTGCGCCACACCTGTCTGTCATCAGAAGTGAGTCACATTGTGAGAAATTTCTTGCATGATCGGCGTTCTTGTGTATTTGAACAAGACCACGATAGGAATTTTGAGATCTGCCTGCCGAAATTCCTTTAGAAATTATGGTGCTTTTTGTATGTTTACCCAAATGAATCATCTTTGTTCCTGTGTCAGCTTGTTGAAAGTGATTGGTAACTGCCACAGAATAAAACTCTCCAACAGAATGATCTCCTTTAAGGATACAAGAAGGGTATTTCCACGTCACTGCTGAACCTGTTTCGACCTGTGTCCAGGAAATCTTGGCATTTTTTTCACAAACCCCTCTTTTTGTAACAAAGTTGAATACCCCGCCCTTGCCATCTTTGTCTCCAGGATACCAGTTTTGAACAGTAGAATATTTAATCTCTGCGTTTTCTAAGGCAATCAACTCAACAACAGCAGCATGTAATTGATTTTCGTCTCGCTGAGGGGCAGTACATCCCTCAAGATAAGATACATAAGAATTTTCATCTGCGACTACCAATGTGCGCTCAAATTGTCCCGTTCCTCCTTCATTAATGCGGAAATAAGTCGAAAGTTCCATTGGACAACGAACACCTTTAGGAATGTAACAGAATGATCCATCTGTAAAAACTGCAGAATTCAAGGCAGCATAGAAATTGTCGGTTACGGGAACCACGGTGCCCATGTATTTTTGCACCAATTCGGGGTGCTCCTGAACGGCTTCTGAAAATGAACAGAAAATAATCCCTAATTCTTTGAGCTTAGCCTTGAATGATGTTCCAACCGAAACGGAATCCATTACAAAATCAACGGCTACTCCGGTCAGTCGTTGCTGTTCTTCAAGAGAGATGCCCAATTTAGACATTGTTTCTTTCAATTCCGGGTCTACGTCCTCCCATGATTCGTATTTTTTAGCTTTTTTGGGAGCAGAATAGTAACTTATAGCTTGAAAGTCAGGTTTTTCATAGGACACATGTGCCCAATCCGGCTCAGTCATTCCTTGCCAAATCCTGTAGGCTTTTAATCGGTATTCCAACATCCATTCAGGTTCATTTTTTTTTGCTGAGATAAGACGAATGATGTCTTCGTTCAAACCTTTTGGCATAATATCAGATTCGATATTTGTGACGAACCCAAATTTATATTCCTGATTTTCGAGATCTTTTGCTAATTCATTTTCGGTATACCCCATGTCACATGATATTAGTTACAAGGAAAAAGATTCACCGCATCCACATGTTCTGCCGGCATTAGGATTGTTGAACACAAAGCCCTTTCCGTTTAGTCCTCCTGAAAAGTCAAGCGTTGTGCCAACTAAATAGAGGAAGCTTTTTTTGTCTACAACGACCTTGATTCCATTATCTTCAAAAACTTTATCACCTTCTTTTTCGGAGTTGTCAAAGGTTAATTGGTACATGAGTCCGGAGCATCCTCCCCCTTCTACACCGACACGAATAAAGAAACCGCCTTTACCTTCATCTTCCATTAATCGAAGTGCCTGCTTTTTGGCTGATTCAGTAACAGTAATCATAACCCTTTATTTAGATTAATTTAAAATAAGTTTCTATTATGTTGCAAAAATACCACTTTGTTTTGTACAGACAATGGTAATTTTGATAAGCAATTAACCTCTGAAGCATTTTTTAATAAACAATCAAGTTCACTTTCTGTTTGTGCTCATTTCGTCATTTTGAATTGGGAACGAGGAAAGCTATGTCAAAAATAGATGATTAGAAGTATCTTTTTCTTGATTGTGGGAGTTCATATATTTGTGAAATGATCAAACCAAGGAAGCACGATCCTTTTTCTGCTCTGCGACTAAAGGAATTCAATTTCTATCTTGCGAACCGATTCTTTTTGACGATGGGTATTCAAATGCAGACTGTTATAGTAGGTTGGCAGGTATTTGATTTAACCAAAGATGTGTTGGCTTTGGGTATGATTGGATTAGCAGAAGCCATTCCCTTCATTATTGTTTCAATTTTTTCGGGACATGTTGCTGATACATTTAATCGAAAGAAGATCATTCTTCTTTTTACGTTTTTTTATATTTTGGTGACTTTGGGCTTGCTTTGGTTGAGTTTTGATTCGGGTGAGGTAATTGATTCCTATGGTACGAAACCGATTTTTCTTATGATTATTTTAGTTGGTGTGCTTCGAGGTTTTTTGTCCGCTGCTTTCCCCTCATTCATGGCCCAGATTGTGCCCAGAGAACAATATGCGAATGCAGCAACATGGAATAGTAGCATTTGGCATGGCGCTTCTGTTATTGGCCCGTCTATAGCCGGGCTTATTATAGCGGTGAGTTATACATCGGCTTACGTTGTCGATGTTTGTTTTCTAGTACTATCATTTCTTGCCTTTATGTTTATTTCCTCTCGACCTGTTCCGGAAAAGAAGCAAAAGGAATCTCTCTTTTCGAGTCTTACATCCGGTATTCGTTTTGTGTTTAAAAATGAAATCGTGCTGGGGGCCTTGTCGCTGGATCTTTTTGCTGTTCTCTTTGGTGGCGCTGTGGCCTTACTTCCTGCTTTTGCAGATAACGTGCTCAATGCCGGAGCTGTTGAACTGGGATTTTTGCGAGCGGCGCCTGCCATTGGGGCAGTTATTATAGCCTTCATTATTGCTTACCGCCCACCGAAAAGAAATGCCGGAAGAACGCTATTGCTATCCGTCGGTGCCTTTGGATTTGCAACCATCCTCTTTGGATTATCCTCCAACTTTTATGTGGCATTTATCTGTCTGTTATTGGCAGGAGCGTTTGATAATGTGAGCGTTGTTATTAGACATACTATTCTGCAATTGGCGACTCCCGATCACATGAGGGGGCGAGTATCGGCTGTGAACGGAATTTTTATCGGTTCCTCAAATGAGATTGGAGCTTTTGAATCGGGTGCGACCGCCAGAGCTTTCGGTTTAAAACTATCGATTATATTGGGTGGTATTTTAACGATTGGAGTGGTCTTACTAACGGCCAGACTTGCTCCGAAGCTCCGAAAGATGAATATGAAAGAACTTTAAAATTTTAGAAATTACAGCTTCCAATTGTATTGATCCAGCTCTGAAACACAGGCTACCAATAGTTCGATACTTCCTTTGATGTCTTCTTTGTGAGCCATTTCGATTACTTGGTGCAAATGGCGTGTAGGTATAGAAACCGCACCTGCGATGGATCCTCCTTCGGTCATGCGTTGAATCCCGGAGGTGTCTGTTCCTCCCGCAGTTAAGATTTCAGGTTGCCATTTTATTTTATGTTTATCAGCGGTCTTTTTCATAAAATCGACCATACGGTAATCACAGATCGTTGAGGCATCCATGATTTTAATGGCGGTTCCTTCACCTAACTTTGTAATCATTTCATGAGCCGCGGCTCCGGGCAGGTCAAATGCGATGGTAGTGTCCAGTCCAAACCCAAAATCCGGATTGATACGTAGAGCCGAAACGTTTGCACCACGTATACCTACCTCTTCTTGCACTGTAAACACGCCATATACATCGTAGGGCAACTTTTTCCCTTTTAGATGTCGCAGTGTTTCAATTAAAATGAATACTGCTAAACGGTTGTCAAGTGATTTTCCATTGACACACTTGCCCATTTCAATGAACTCTCGTTCACGGGTGATAGGGTCGCCCACATGGACAAGTTTTTTTACCTCTTTAGCTTCCAGTCCTGTGTCAATAAAGAAATCTGTGATCTTTGCAGGCTTATCTCTTTCAGCCGGCGTCATCACATGAATGGGCTTGGACGCCATTACACCGATGATATTTTTTTTTCCGTGAATGATTACCCTTTGGGCTGTAAGTGTTTTCGGATCAAATCCACCTAGCGTATGAAATCGTATAAAGCCTTTATCATCAATGTGCGTTACCATAAAACCGATCTCGTCCATATGCGCTCCGATCATTACGCGCTTCCGTTCTGATTCCGGGTTAGAACCGCGACGAATGGCGTATACATTTCCCATGTTATCGAGCTCCAGTTCATCATAAAGTCCCTTTAATTCTTTGATAACCAGCTCACGAATTTGTTTCTCAAATCCCGGAGCTCCCGGTACGGTGCAAATTTCTTTTAGCAATTTGGTGTTGATTGGCATAAATAAATCTTTTTTTAAAGATACTATTAAATAAATTTTGGGAGATTGTCATGAAAAGCGGGTTAAAAAAATTAGATTTTTAATCATAGATGTTGCCTGAATCAGTCTGATTGTGGTCCTTTTTCTATGATTTTTCTATTCTTTGAGCAGAATTTCTTTTCTTTTTAAAATGCCGTTTTTTCCTTTGGTTTTTTATGACTTGCCATTGCGGAGGGGGACCTAATTCTTGAGGTATAGGAATTTTCGGAATTTCACTTTCAATTAGCCGCTCTATCTCTGCCATTTTGCGCATATCTTTTTCGTTGACAAGCGTAACGGCTTCACCCTTTGTGTTTGCTCGGGCAGTTCTTCCAACACGGTGCACATAATCCTCGGCATCAAAAGGGGTGTCAAAATTGATAACCATGTTGATCTCTTTGATATCGATACCGCGACTCATCACGTCAGTTGCTACCAGAATGCGAATTCTGCGAGAACGAAAGCCACGGAGCAATTCTTCCCGCTGTTCCTGCTCAAGGTTCGAAGAAAAGCCGTAAGATTTGAAACCATTTTTTCTGAGTGCATGAACAATCTCAGACACGCGACTTTTAGACGAGGTAAAAATAATAATGCTTGAATAGTCTTCCCGCTCTTTCAATAAGTGAACAATCATCGGTATCTTTTGATTGTCAAATGTCAGCGCTACGCGTTGAGTAACTCCTGTCGCAGGTTTGGAAATGGAAAGCGCCACCTCTGCAGGATTAACCATTATCCGTTTGGCAAGATCCTTTATTTTGGACGGCATGGTGGCACTAAACATCAAGGTTTGACGTTTGTTTGGAATTTCGGAGATAATGCGCAAAAGATCTTCTGAAAAACCCATATCCAGCATTTTGTCTGCCTCGTCCAACACTAAGTGCTTCAGTTGAGAAAAATTGACATATCCCTGTGCGATGTGAGAGATCAGTTTTCCGGGTGTAGCTACGAGGATATCAACGCCTTCTTTTAATTGAGCACGCTGTTCATCCCAAATTCGCCCAGATCCTCCACCGTAAAGAGCAAGTGAACTTACGGAAAGAAAATAGGATAAGCCTTGTATCTCTTGTTCAATCTGCATCGCCAGTTCACGGGTTGGCACAACGATCAATGTGTTGATTGATGTGTCTTCTTTTTCGGAAATCTTGTGAAGTATTGGTAAAATAAAAGCAGCTGTTTTTCCAGTTCCAGTCTGTGCGCAAGCGATGAGGTCGCGGCCCTCAAGAATATAAGGAATGGCCATTTCCTGAATAGGAGTTGCTTTTTCAAATCCCATATGATCGATCGCTTCAAGGATCGCATCTGTTAAGCCTAACTCACTAAATCTCATTTTTACAAAGGTAGGCAAATTATAAGCTTTCTTGACTTTGTCTATTTTTCAGAGTGTACATACTTTTTTACGAATTTTGAATGTCCAATGGAACAACTGAATCATTTACTGACCGGACTTGGTGCTACGGATATACTCGAACAAGTAGCGGTGCTGTGTGCCCTGCTTTATATTCTTCTGATTTCGTTCAAAAGTCAATGGGGTTGGTTGTTCGCGACGATCAGTTCCGGGGTTTACATATTCATTTGTTATTTCGGAAAACTTTATCTCGAAACGGGCCTGCAGGTTTTCTATGTTGCGATGGCTGTTTACGGCTGGTATGAATGGTCTGATAATGAATATGAAGCGGAGGAAGGAATCGTTCAATGGAAATTTAAAACACATCTTTGTTTGGTTTTTGGAGGATTGCTCGTTGCTCTGATTACAGGGTTAATATTTAAATTATGTACTGATCAGGCAAACCCTTTTATGGATGCTTTCACTACGGTATTTAGTTTAATTGCCACCTACATGGTTACAAAAAAAGTGTTGGAGAACTGGTTATACTGGATTGTGATTGATATAGTTGCCGCGATTCTATATGTGAATCGGGGACTTGAACTCACAGGGGTGCTTTACATAGTTTACACAGTTATTTCCGTTTTCGGATATTTTTACTGGAATAAATCGTTTAGTCGTAAGTGATTCGCATTGCTATCACCGGTCCAGAATGCAGTGGTAAAACAACCCTGAGTAAGCAGCTTGGCGATCGCTGTAGCATAGTTGTTATTCCGGAATTTGCCAGAACATACTTGGGGTTCAAAGAAGGCACCTATGAAGATTTGGATCTAGATATTATAGCTTGTGAACAAGTCAATCAATGGAATGAATGTTCTCAACCAGTCATTTGCGACACGGAATTGACGGTTTTGAAGATTTGGTCTGAGGTTAAATTCACCAAAACAAGCCCTGTGATTCAGAAATTATATGACGAGCAACAGTTCGATCATTATTTTCTATGTGAACCCGACATCCCCTGGGAGCCCGATCCATTGAGAGAACATCCCGACGAACGGGATCAACTTTTTGTATTGTATCAAGAGGAGCTCACTAGAATGAACCGACCTTTTACGATAATAAGTGGATCGGTAGAGACACGAATGAATCAGTGCGTTGCAATTATAAACTCCTTGTTTCCGATAGTTAAAAAAAAATAGTATTTTTGTAACGTCTCTAAGGGGTGTCCGATTACGGACTGAGATCATACCCATTGAACCGGATCAGGTTAGGACCTGCGGCGGGAAGATGACAAGAAGCTAATATTCACCATCAAGAATTAGCCCCTTATTCTTGTTTTATTTTTTACTGAAATGAAAACAAGAGTAGTTATGATGTTGCTGGCGAATAATTTTATCATTTGCTTCGCTACTTGTGCCCAATTCACTATTTCCGGTGTGGTCTCCGACTCTTTAGGGAATCCCCTTACCGGTGTAAAAGTCCAGATGAGTGGTGCTTACCTCGGAACAGTAACGGATGACCAAGGAAAATTCCGGCTAGCCAAATTAAAAGCCGGATCATACGAACTTACATTCCAGTTGATCGGCTTTTTGAAAAAGGCTGAAGCAGTGCAGGTTAATAGCTCTTCTTCAACGCTCAATATTGTTCTGCATGCGTCGTTGATGACCATAGAGGAGGTGCAGGTTACAGCAGTTCGTGCCGACGCTAAAACTCCTACGACCTACACTAATCTTACTAAACAGGATATAACTAAAAATAATTATGGTCAAGACTTGCCCTACTTGTTGCAAGGAACCCCATCAACGGTCGTTACCTCAGATGCCGGAGCAGGAATTGGCTACACAGGAATACGGATTCGAGGGGTTGACCCAACACGCACCAATGTTACAATCAATGGGATTCCTCTTAATGATTCCGAATCTCATGGTTTGTTTTGGGTGAATATGCCTGATTTTGCCTCGTCTACAGACAACATTCAGGTACAACGCGGGGTAGGAACCTCTTCTAATGGAGCAGCAGCTTTCGGCGCCAGTATTAATATCAAGACGGATAATATAGAACGCAATCCTTACGCAGTTTTTGATAATTCAGTTGGTTCGTTTAACACCTTGAGAAATACGATCAAGGTAGGAAGCGGATTATTAAACAATCAATTTGCCTTTGATGCTAGAGCTTCGCGAATCGTTTCAGATGGTTACGTCGATCGAGGCTCTTCTAACCTTTTATCTGCCTACCTTTCAGGCACCTGGTTAGGCAAAAAATCCGTTCTTCGATTGAATATGTTTACCGGAAAGGAAAAAACCTATCAGGCCTGGTATGGCGTCCCTGAAGCTAAGTTGAATGGTAGTCAGGATAGTTTATTGGCCCATTTCTACAACAACTATTACCCGGGAGGTATTTATCAGACGACGCAAGATTCTGTTAACTTATTTAACTCAGACTCCAGGACCTACAATTATTATGCTTACAAGGACCAAACGGACAACTATCAGCAAGACCATTATCAATTGCATTTTTCTTATCAGTTCAATCCGAAATGGATTTGGAACAGTTCGTTGCATTACACTCGAGGTGGCGGGTTCTACGAAGAGTATAAATTGAACCAGAACTTTGCATTCTATGGGTTAGACACCATTTTTACGAATGGAGATACGATAGCATCAACGGATCTGATTCGCAGGCGGTGGTTGGATAACCATTTTTACGGAGCCATTTTTTCATTGACTTACTTTAATCAGAAGAACTTCAAAATGATTATGGGGGGTGGTGCCAACAATTATCAAGGTGGACATTTTGGAGAGATCATTTGGGCACGCCATGCTTCTCAAACTGAGATCGGACAGCATTATTACGACAACGATGCTGAAAAGCGCGAGTGGAATGGCTATGTAAAGGCTAACTATCAACTTAAAAAGTTAAATATATACGCCGATCTTCAAGCAAGATACATCGCCTATAACTACCTTGGAATAGACCATAACTTCACTCAGTTGATTGATTTATCAGAAGCAGTTTCTTTTACATTCTTTAATCCAAAAGCCGGATTGACGTTCGATCTGACTGACCGAAGTAATGTGTATGCTTCCTACAGCGTAGCCAATCGTGAACCGGTGCGCGATGATTTTATTCAGAGTTCGGTAAATAGCAGACCACGTCCTGAAAGATTAGACAATATCGAGGCGGGATACAGACTTAAAATGAAACGTAGCTTTTTAAATGGAAACTATTACTACATGAGATACCAAGATCAACTCATCCTTACCGGTGAGATCAACGATGTAGGAGCATATAACCGCACTAACGTGGCAAATAGCTACAGAATGGGTGTTGAGTTAGAAGCCGGGTATATGTTGTACAAAAAACTGAGTTTTTCCGGGAATCTTACGTTAAGCAGGAATAAAATCATCGCATTTAATGAGTATGTTGACAATTACGATACCGGTACTCAAGAGGTAATCTCACATACGAATACGGATATTGCATTTTCTCCAA
>JBIKYP010000125.1:0-3924 GCA_044355195.1 Crocinitomicaceae bacterium
CACATTATTGCGGCAGGCGGACTTTCATATGAACCCTTAACAGGACTTGAACTAAGTCTTTTATCGAAATATGTCGGCATACAATACTTGGATAATACCTCAAGTGAGTTGCGAAAACTGGATGCTTTTGCGACTACAAATGTGACTTTGGGCTACGGTTTTTCCAAATGGGGATTCAAAGAGATTAAGTTCTCAGTACAGGTGAATAATGTTTTTAATGCGTTGTATGAAAATAACGGCTATACATGGGGCTATATATCCGGTGGAAAGCAAATTACCGAAAACTATGTCTACCCGCAGGCGGGTAGGATCTTTTTATTGAGGTTGACTTTTACTATATAATTTTCAATCCTAAAATTATAGAGTGTCTCGCCGTCTCCATTCACAAGCAACTTTATCGAGTTGATCATAGAATTCATTTCCAAACGCCCTAATGAGAGGCTTCTTAAGAAAGGAGTATACGGGAACAGATAATCTCTCCCCGCAGTCGCATGCCGGAGCGCAAATATCCCATTCATCATAGGTTAGTACCTCCTTATTGTGCAATCGTTTAACCCGAATAGGGTACAAATGACATGATATTGGCTTGTTGAAATCGATCTTTCCTTCATGGCGTGCCGTTTCGATAGCACACTTCGCTGTTCCCTGATGGTCGAAATAGACAAAGGCGCATTCAGCATCGTTAACTAAGGTGGTAACAGGTTCGTGGTCCTCGTCCATATAAAAAACACCCGTTTTTGCTATGGAGCGCTTTCCTTGTTCACGCATGTAAGGTTCAATCTGTTCTAACTGATCTTCTAATAGATCGATCTCTTCCATTGTCAGCGGTGCGCCGGAATTTCCCTCTACACAGCACGCGCCTTTACATGCATTTAAATCACACACGAATTTGTGTTCGAAAAGCTGAGTTGAGACCAGGCAATGCCCTACTTCAGTTAACATTTCCATTGTAGTTAGCTAGGTTAAAGCTACTTCTCAACAGCCAACACCATGGTCTCATTTAGCTAGCGATGGGTTACTTTTTTTTGGATTGTTCTTTCACGAACAACTCAATCGCGCCGGTCATAGAAGGCGCATTTGGTTGTGGCGCATGAACATCCAGCCTAAGATTATGCTTTACTACGGCATTGGCAGTTGTAGGACCAAATGCGGCTATCTTTGTTTCATTTTGTTTGAAGTCTGGAAAATTTTTAAACAAAGACTCAATTCCTCCCGGACTGAAAAAAACCAACATGTCGTAATAGACATTTTTCAGATCCGACAGGTCTGAGGCTACAGTCCTGTAAAGTATTGCCTTTGAGAAATTGATTTTGTGTTCTTCCAGGGTGATTGGAATTTTGTCTCGCAAAATATCCGTACATGGCAAAAGGAACTTCTCGCCCTTATGCTTTTTCATAAGTTCAACCAGTTCTTCAATCGTTTGTTTACCGAAGAAAATTTTGCGTTTTCTGTAAGTAACATATTTCTGTAAGGATTTAGCTACCACTTCGGAGATGCAGAAATATTTCATAGAATCAGGAACAATGAACCTCATCTCTTCTGCGATGCGGAAAAAATGATCTACCGCATTCTTGGAAGTAAGAATAATGGCCGTATGTTCTGAAATGTTTATTTTTTGTTGCCTGAATTCTTGCGCAGCTACACCCTCAACATGAATGAAAGGTCGAAAATCAATTTTCAACTTGTATTTTTCTGCTAGGTCATAATACGGTGATTTCGGCCCTTCAGGCTTCGGCTGGGATACCAATATTGTTTTGATAGCCAATGTGAAAACTATTTAATTACACTGCAAAATTACTTCATGAAATTCTTCAACAGATAAATACAAATTACAAATAGTGGCAGAATTTCAAGCGTACAAATGTATAAAATTAAATAATACCAGCTGACGCCATTCGCCAAAACTGAAGTTGAACTTTTCAACACTCTTGTAATTTCTTTAAGCGCAACAATGGCTAAGTATAGACTGAGGAATAGTTTATCGGCTCCGGTATTCATTATCCAGAATAATGCGATCAATGTGAAAAAAATTCCGGAGAACTGTGATGTTGTTAAGACGTTCAATAATACGAGCTGGAGTCGTTTAGTTTCTCCGCTCAATAAACCGGCAAATACAATTCCTCCCATTTCAATGATGAATAAAATGAAGGGGACGACAAAGGATAACCATAAAGATGAAGTGTCATCAAAAAGAAGTATTCGATGAAAAAAAATAAAATTGCATAGACTGAAACTTATGAAATAATTGAAAATTAAAATGACGGAACTAAGCGACCCTATTCTCATATTCTCTTTCAAGCGAATTTCCATGTTTTCCGAATCTCGAAAGAAAATAGAGACGACAGTGCCCAGAGATCTCGAGTTTATGTTGCGCGCCACTGAAATCAGTAAAAAGGACAAGGATAGAACAGCGACTAAAAACATCGTGTAGGTTTGCTCTCTCACAATCAATACCTCTGGTATTGTCACTTGTGGGGAGTTGTTTTGAAAGAAAGTGCTTAATACGCTCACAGATGCTAAGTTCTTGTCAATTCATTCACTTAAACAAAAGGTTGGCATTGTTCATTTGTGCTACCTTTGTACAAATTTAGGAAAATGAGAACGGATTTATATGTGCATCCTGATTATTATAATTTGGATGATCTTTTTTCAGATGAACATAAATTAGTTCGTGATACAGCGAGGGCCTGGGTTAAAAAGGAAGTGTCGCCAATTATCGACGAACATTATGAGAAAGCGACTTTCCCCTTGCAAGTGCTTTCAGGGTTAGGTGAGATAGGTGCTTTTGGCCCATATATTCCTGTTAGTTACGGAGGCTCAGGACTGGATCAGATTTCTTATGGTTTAATCATGCAGGAATTAGAGCGTTGTGACTCTGGTCTTCGTTCAACGGCTTCGGTTCAATCATCCTTAGTTATGTATCCCATATGGAAATATGGAACAGAAGATCAAAAGAACAAATACTTGCGTAAACTCGCCAGCGGAGAAATGATGGGTTGTTTTGGATTAACTGAGCCCGATTATGGATCGAACCCGGGCGGGATGATTACCCATTTCAGGGAAGATGGAGACTACGTGATCTTGAATGGTGCCAAAATGTGGATTTCCAATGCGCCATTTGCTGATATAGCTGTGGTGTGGGCTAAAGATGAGCAGGGATCTATTCATGGCTTGATAGTAGAACGCGGAATGGAAGGATTCTCGACGCCAGAAATGCATGGAAAACTTTCATTAAGAGCTTCAGCAACAGGAGAATTAATCTTTGTAGATGTTAAAGTACCAAAGGCTAATATCTTGCCCGGAAGAAAGGGATTAGGTGCTCCATTAAGTTGTCTTGACTCCGCTCGTTTTGGCATTGCATGGGGAGCGCTTGGTGCTGCGATGGATTGTTATGATCAGGCACTGCGTTATTCGAAAGCTCGCACTCAGTTTGGCGTTCCAATAGCTTCTTTCCAATTGATACAGAAAAAATTGGCAGAAATGATTACTGAGATTACGAAGGCTCAGTTGCTTACTTTTCGTTTGGGCCAACTAAGAAATGAAGGTCGCGCAACATCAGCACAAATCTCGATGGCCAAACGAAATAACGTTGAGATCGCTCTTCAAATTGCAAGAGAAGCCCGTCAAATACATGGGGGGATGGGAATTACAAGTGAGTACTCGATTATGCGTCACATGGCTAATTTGGAATCTGTGGTAACCTACGAGGGAACGCATGATATTCATTTGTTGATAACCGGAATGGATATTACGGGTATTCCTGCGTTCACTCGTGAAATGCCTAAATAATTCTGAATCTTTTTGTAGAGGCAACTATCCTCAGGCGTCGTTTGTCTAAATTTTCTTTCGTCGACGGCTCCCTGTTCAGTTCTGACTTGCCACTTCTTTGCTGCTTCCGTTGAACTCATAACCCTGTTTTGTAGC
>JBIKYP010000038.1:0-22270 GCA_044355195.1 Crocinitomicaceae bacterium
GTTTATGCCTTATGAAAATGAAGTCTATTCCTTTGATAAATTAAAATCAAGGGAAGATGTGAATACGTTCTTTCAAACAGTATTCCCGGATTTTTATGAGTTGATGCCTAATGTGGCTGACTCTTGGGGAGATCACCCGCTGTCGTCATTGGCCATTGTGCGCTGTCATCCCTGGACAGTAGGAAAAGTAGCTTTGTTGGGAGATGCAGCTCATGCCACAGTTCCATTTTTTGGACAGGGTATGAATGCAGGGTTCGAGGATTGCACGGTGATATGGGGATTAATGGAGAAATACGGTGAGGATTGGGAGAAAATACTGATGGATTATAACGTATTAAGAAAACCCGATGGTGATGCATTACAAGATTTGTCCTTGGAAAATTACTACGAGATGCGTGATCATGTCTCCAGTCCGGTTTTCTTATTGCGTAAAAGGATTGAAGCGCGCTTCAGTAATCTTTATCCTGAAAAATGGATGACCCTTTATTCTCAGGTGGCATTCAGTGATATACCTTACAGTGTTGCCTATAAACAGGGTCAGGAGCAAAAGAAGATTATGGATCAGGTGATGGCGATGCCTAATATCGAATCAAACTGGGACTCTGATGAGGTGATGAATAAGATGCTTGCGTTATGTGGCTGACAAGCTTTTTTGTAAATTAGAGGCATGAATAGTTTCCTTCTCTCCTTTTGTTTCATTTTGTCCGCCTTATTCATATTTTCTCAGAAGGATTTCACTCCCGGCGGAAAGAAAAGTTCTTATTTCGGGAAGGTGGATTTGAAAGATTATCGCTTTTATGGTTTACAAATTGCTGCAGGACCTACGTTTTTAATGACTAGAATAAAAAACCCTCAACTAAATATGTATGCCAATGGTCGACCGGCGAGTTATACAATAGACCCATCCGGAAAAATGGGATTTTTTATTGAGGCAGGATTAGCTCATTTTACGCAAAGAAGATCTAAACTTGCTAAAGCATTGAAGCAGAGCTTTGTTTCCTACTTTGATTATGGCCTTGGGTTTAAATTGCTGAATGGCATGGAAACGATGAATCTGATAGTCGATAATCCTGGGGCAGCGCCATCGGTTTCTTCTGCATCAGGAACCTTTAAAAACGGGTATGTATATGGTCGGTTTTCCGTGCACAAAATTAGCTACATTGGTAAGAAATATTTCATTGACAATGGGTTGGGAGCTAATATAGATTGTCGACTGCTGGAATCGAGGAAGAGTTACGGGCTAACGCAATATGGACTTGTCAATAACTACAATCACTCCAAATGGGTTATCCAACTGAATTATGATCTCGGCTTCGGGATAAAATTGAGTCGCCGCAGTTTTTTAATTCCGGGGGTGCACTTGCCGATTATGGGTGTATCTGAGTGGCGCCGGGGAGGAGCGGCATTGAAGTGGTTTGATTCCAATTATTTGCCGGTTATGGCCAAAGTGAAGCTCATTTATCTCTTCGAAAAAAAGGCACAGGGATGTAATACCCCGGCCACGAAGGATGACAAAAAGCGAAATGAAGAATATTTACAGAATAACTGATCAAGAGGAAGATTTATTAAAATGTCAAAACGCTTACTCTTCTTTTGGAATTAGTTCGAAAGGAAATTTACTGCTTTTCCGAATTCACGATCCATCGTATTTAACACTTGATAATACCCTTCCTCCATCCAGAGTTGCCGGGCGATTTCAGCTTTAAGTGTTTCAGCAATCAAAGTTCGACTGTGTTTTAGACTCATGGCATTTCGCTTGATCTTCATTTCTTTTTCCGCAAACTTCACGAATTGATCCATGAGTTGGTTGTTTATCTGAAATGTTTTAGCGAAGATGGCGGGTGTTTTCCATTGCATGCGTTTGTTTTGAACAAAGTCGAAAGCAAAACCGCTGAAGGCCTGAGAATAACGTAATTCGGTAAAATAAAGACTTGATCCTGAAGAATCATAGGGGACAAAAATGTCGGGCATAATTCCTCCGCCTCCATGGACAATCTTACCTTTTGGTGTTTTAAACCTAAGAGAATCTGCGAAGATACTGCTATCCGGAGCATATAATTCACCATTGTCATAGCGTTCAATCTGATCTTCCATGTATTTTTCGTATCCGTCCTTGTAAGGTTTCTGAATACAGCGCCCGGTAGGGGTGTAATAACGTGAAACAGTCAGGCGAAGATCACTTCCGTCGCGCAACCTAATATCTTCCTGAACTAGACCTTTTCCGAAGGATCGTCTTCCGATTATTGTTCCTCGATCATTATCTTGAAGCGCTCCGGCAACAATTTCGCTTGCTGATGCCGAACTGGAATTGATTAATACTACGACCTCCGTTTTTTCCAATATTCCTGCTGAGGTAGCACGATAGGTAAACGATCCGGTGTGCTCTCCTTTTGTTTGGACAATTGGTATGCCTTTAGGAAGGAATTCATCCGAGAGGGCAATGGCCGATTGCAAAACGCCTCCACCGTTATTTCGCAGGTCAAGAATCAATTTTTTCATTCCTTTTCCCATTAACCAACTGGTCGCTGAGTGAAATTCTTCCGGAGTGGTCACAGAAAATTCATCGACTTTAATATATCCAATAGACCCATCTGTCATGTAAGCGGAAACGACCGACTCGATTGGTATTTCACCTCGAATAATTCGTTTTTTTATGGTCTTTTTCCCACGCAGTAAGGTTAAACTAACTGCAGTGTTTTCTCGCCCTTTAAGCATAGCCATTACCTGTTCGTTCGTGATGCGTTTACTTGCCACGTTCTTTCCATTCACCAGAATAATTTTATCACCTGGTCGAACTCCTTCTTGGTGGGAAGGTGATCCGGAAATGACATTGGTGATGCAGATCGTGTCGCGTAGAATCATAAATCGAACCCCGATCCCCCCGAATTTTCCTTGAATGCTTTCATTCATAAGTTGAAGATCGTTGGCAGCGATGTAATTGCTGTGAGGATCCAATTCGTGCAATAAGTCTGAAATGGCACGTTCGAAAAGAGCTTCTCCATTTACCGTATCAACATATTTATGGTCTAAGATCTCAATGATATCTTGCAACTTTCGGTATTTTTCACTGCTGTAACTTCCTGATTTTCCTGTTTCAGGACTCATAAGGTGCCCCAACCAAAGACCTGTGGCCAGAACACTGGATAATAATAGCGGTAAAATATACTTTTTATCAGAGGGAATCATCTTCCGGATTTTCAATTTGAACAACGTCGACTCCTGCACTTTTCAAAAATGATATACCCTCATTGTCTTTATATAAACTTTTAAAAACTACTCGAGTGATTCCTGCTTGAAGGATAAGTTTACTGCATTCCTTGCAAGGCGATAACGTAAGATATAGCGTTGCTCCTTTGGAATTGTTTGTTGATTTTGCCACCTTCAATATAGCATTTGCTTCTGCATGTAACACATACCATTGTGTTTCACCGACTTCATTTTCACAACAATTGTCGAAACCGGCCGGAGTACCGTTGTAGCCATCTGAAATAATCATTGAATCTTTAACGATTAATGCTCCAACCTGCTTTCGGGCGCAGTGTGAAAGTTTAGACCACGATTGAGCCATGGTTAAATAGGCCTTGTCGTAACGAAGTTGTTTTATGTGTTCTTTGCCTTCCATATCAGGGGAGCAAATGTAATTAATTCCTGCTGAAGCGGTATCCTACGGATCGTATCGAATGGAAATATTTTGGATTTTTGGGATCCTCTTCAAAGAGTTTACGGAAATGAAGGATGAAATTATCAATCGTGCGGGTGGTAGGGAAGACATTCTTACCCCAAACATGATCGAGGACCTCGTCGCGTGAAACTACCCTGTTCTCATTTTCCCAAAAAAAGCGTAGCAGATCGATCTCTTTTTTTGACAGCGCTTCTGTTGCTTCTGTAAGCATATCAAATACAGTGAAAGTTTCAAAATGGATCACTTTAGAACCTAAAATCAATTCATTTGGCTGATTTTTTTGATACTGATGTGCTTGATCGGTTAATACTTTGACGCGCAGCAATAGTTCTTCCAGATCAAATGGCTTACCAAGATAGTCGTTTCCCCCCTTTTTTAAACCTTCGATTTTGTCCGGTGTCGTGCCTCTTGCGGAAAGAAATAAAACTGGAACAGTATTTATTTTTCGAAGAGCAACACATATATCCAATCCACTGTGATAAGGTAGCATAACATCCAGAATGACCAAATCAGAAGATGCCAGATCAGCGATTCTTTCCATAGCCAATTTCCCATCGGAAACACATGAAACAACATACCCTTCCAACTCCAGATTCATTTGGATCATTTCCCTCAAACTTGGCTCATCTTCAACCAAAAAGACATGGATCTTCATCTCGATTTTTCTGAATGTAAAACTACGAAATCGCCATGATTTGAAATCGCCGGAGTGTAATTTCTGAGTATGTTGATATTGTTGGCAATATTTTAAAGGTCGGAGAAAGTCGGATCATGCTTTTTCATCTACTTTTGCACTTTCTTTTCGAAAAACATCATGAACACAAACAAAAAGATTAAATCGGCGCTGATTTCCGTTTTTGATAAATCCGGTTTAGCTCCCATCATTGAGCAGCTGCACAAAAATGGAGTAATTATTTACTCCACGGGTGGAACGCAATCGTTTATCGAGCAGATGAACATTCCCGTTGAACGCGTTGAAGATCTGACATCTTATCCGTCCATCCTTGGAGGAAGAGTAAAAACGCTGCATCCAAAGGTTTTTGGAGGAATACTTAATCGTCGGGAGTTCTCTGAAGACCAGGCTCAGATCGCTGAATACGATATTCCGGAGATTGATTTGGTGATTGTGGATCTTTATCCGTTTGAAGCAACAGTTGCTTCCGGTGCTTCACACGATGCGATCATCGAAAAGATAGATATTGGGGGCATCTCACTCATAAGGGCGGCGGCAAAAAATTACAATGACGTTGTAATTATTCCTTCTCAGGCTCAGTATGCCGTTTTTCTTGATTTGCTTGTTTCTCAGAATGGAACAACCACACTCGAACAGCGAAAGGAATTTGCGCGCCACGCCTTCAATGTGTCCTCCCATTATGACACGGAGATATTTACTTATTTCAATGTGGATCAGGAGGGTGTTTTTAAAAAGAGTCTGCAGGGAGCTCATGTTTTGCGTTACGGTGAAAATCCGCATCAGAAAGGACTTTTTTACGGTGACCTAGACGCGATGTTCGACAAGTTGCAAGGCAAAGAGCTGTCTTACAACAATTTGTTGGATGTGGATGCAGCGGTCAATCTAATACAGGAGTTTAAAAATGATGAGCCTACTTTTGCCATTCTCAAGCATAATAATGCATGTGGACTCGCAACGAGAGCCACATTAAAAAATGCATACGTTGATGCATTGGCGGCCGATCCTGTGAGTGCGTTTGGAGGAATCCTTATTGCGAACCGAAGTATTGATTCAGAAACTGCCGAATTGATAAATGAGTTATTTTGCGAGGTGATTATTGCTCCGGGATTTGATCAAGGGGCCCTTGAATTATTGAAGTCCAAAAAGAACCGGATTCTTCTGGGACAAAAGGATGCGAAATTACCATCCAAGCAGTTTAGAACAATTCTAAATGGCGTGTTGGAACAGGATAAAGACTTGATGACGGAAGATAGAGATTCGCTCGAATCCAAAACAAAAATATCACCATCAGCATCTGAGATCGATGACCTTTTGTTTGCAAACAAACTCGTTAAACACACAAAATCTAACACGATTGTTCTCGCTAAAAATCGTCAGCTACTAGCCAGCGGCACCGGTCAGACATCTCGTGTAGACGCATTGCGACAGGCCATTCACAAGGCAAAGAGCTTTGATTTTGACCTAACCGGAGCAGTAATGGCATCGGATGCATTTTTCCCATTTCCTGATTGTGTTGAAATTGCTCATCAAGTGGGTGTTACGGCAGTTATTCAGCCCGGCGGATCAGTAAAGGATCAGTTGTCAATTGACTATTGTAATGCGCACGACATCGCTATGGTTTTTACCGGAAATCGACATTTCAAGCATTAAATCCACGAAGCGAAAAACTTACTCGTCTTAGGGAAACGCCTCAAAAAAGTTGAAAAGAACGCAAAAAAGAAAGAGCTCCTCCCACGTCGAATAAATACGCGTTATAAATTCTATTTTTTTCAGTTTATTGAAACAAAAAAGCGAATTTTACGAAAAATAGAAGAACGGCCGAAGGCTACTTATCAAAAAACAGGCGAAGAAAAAAATGGGTTTATTTAGTTTTTTAACGCAGGAGATCGCAATCGATCTGGGAACGGCGAACACGCTTATCATCCTTAATGACAAAGTGGTAGTGGATGAACCATCGATAGTTGCCAAGGACATTCAGACAGGAAAGGTGGTAGCTATCGGCAAGAAGGCGCAACAAATGCACGGAAAGACCCATAAACTTATTGAAACGGTACGCCCCTTGAAAGATGGAGTAATTGCCGACTTCCAAAGTGCAGAGCAAATGATCAGAGGTATGATCAAAATGATCAATCCGGGAAGAAGTCTTTTTAATCCCACCTTGCGAATGGTTATCTGTATCCCTTCAGGAATTACTGAGGTAGAAAAACGAGCGGTACGCGACTCCGCGGAGCATGCGGGAGCCAAAGAAGTATACCTCATACATGAACCCATGGCTGCTGCAATCGGTATAGGGATAGATGTAGAAGAGCCCATGGGCAACATGATCATTGACATCGGAGGGGGGACCTCTGAAATTGCTGTTATTGCGCTTGGAGGAATTGTTTGCGACAAGTCGATTCGAATTGCAGGAGATGATTTTACCAATGACATTGAGGAGTACATGCGACGTCAGCATAATATTCTTGTAGGTGAGCGAACGGCTGAGCAAATTAAGATTGAAGTCGGGGCCGCATTGCCGGAGCTTGACTACCCACCGGAGGATTTTGCTGTACGTGGACGCGACCTTATGACAGGTATTCCGAAGGAAATCGTGATTACCTACTCTGAAGTGGCACACGCCTTAGATAAAACCATTTCAAAGATAGAAGAAGCTATACTTAGTGCATTAGAAATGACGCCCCCTGAACTTTCAGCGGATATATATAAAACAGGAATTTACCTTGCTGGAGGAGGTTCGATGCTGCGCGGATTGGATAAACGCATTTCCGCTAAAACTAAATTGCCCGTGCACATTGCCGAAGATCCTTTGAGGGCTGTTGCTCGCGGAACAAGTATCGCGCTGAAGAATATCGATAGATTCCAATTCCTGATCAGAGATTAAAATGTAAGTCCCGCAGTTTTTGACGGGACTTTTTTTATTTTTGTATATGCGCAATCTGATTGCCTTCTTTAGGCGTTTCCGTGTTTTTCTTGTGTTCATCGCATTGCAGGTGTTTGCGCTTTCCACCTATTTTACTTTTCTTGAATTCCCACGCTCACAATATTTGACGACCGCATCCGCTGTCTCTGGAAGAATCTTGGAAGCTAGAAATGACATCACCAGGCACTTTAATTTGAGCTATAATAATGACATGCTTCAAAGAGAAAATAGCTGGTTGAGACAGCATCAACCTTCGAGTTTTCAGAAATTAAAGAGTCGTACATTTAGGATTAATGACACACTTTTTCATCAGCAGTATTTATATATTCCTGCTACTGTTATTAATTCTACTGTTACTAAGCAAAACAACTACTTTACCCTAAACATCGGCTATCGTCAGGGGATTAAGCGAGGCATGGGCGTATTCTCAGAAAAGGGCATCGTCGGCATCATTCACAATACCAGTGAGCATTTTTCGGTTGTAAAATCAGTTCTCACGGAGAATATTAATATAGATGTTACTATTGAACCTATTGGTTTATTTGGTTTGTTGAAATGGGATGGACGTGATCCGCGACGAGGCTCGATTACAGGGATTTCCAATGACATCAAAATTCGGAAGGGGTCAAAAGTGGTAACAAGAGGGGGCTCAGGCATTTTTCCAAGGGGACTCAATGTCGGGCATATCGAAGAGTTAAGACCGGTGGAGGGCAAGCCCCTTTGGGATGTTGTAATCCGCTATTCAGAGAATTATCGCACACTTCAGCGCGTATATGTCATTAAAAATTTACTACAGGAGGAACAAGGTCGTCTTGAAGCGGCAATACCGTCGGATAAAAAAGAAGAATGAACGAAATTCTCAAACATATAATTCGCTTTTCAGCCCTTTTCGTTATGCAGGCATTCATCCTGAATCAGTTGGAAATAGGTTGGGGAATACAGTTAATGGTCTATCCATTATTTATTATGCTTCTACCGTTTGATTTGGGTCTGATTTATGTCATGTTGACTGCTTTTGGTATGGGCATCCTAATAGATGCAGTTTCTAATACCTATGGATTGCATACATCTTCATTGGTACTTTTTGCCTACTTACGACCTGTAATCATGAAGATTTTTTCACCCCGAGACGGGTATGAAAAAATGCGTGAAGGTAACATCTTTGAAATGGGAACACGCTGGTTTGTGTACGTTTTTGGAGGCTTATTGGCTATTCATCATTTCTGGTTCTTTAACCTTGAAATTTTTCGATTGGATGAACTTTTTTTTGTTCTTCAGAAAACGATATTGAGTTTGCCCCTTTCGTATTCGCTATGCTATTTGCTGCAAGCTTTATTTATTTCAAGACCTAAAGATCGATGAATTTTGACACGCGCAAATATGTGCTAATTACGTTCATTGTCGTCGTAGGAGTCATTTACACATTGCGTCTTTTTTATATGCAGGTTATTGATCACAGTTGGCACCTGCGCGCTCAAGAAATTGCTGAAAAACGTAAAGAGATTACCCCGCCACGCGGTGTACTTTTTGATCGAAATGGAAAAAAGATCGTTGCCAACCGTACCTACTACAATTTGATGATGGTTGAGGCGGATATGAAAAATTTTGATACCACAGCGTTTGCTGAATTATTGGGTTGGAAGACCTGGCAGGTAAAGAAGCGCTTTAGAGATATTCGTGAAGGAGAGGGAACTTATTACAACAAGCATACAGGCAAAAGAACGTCTAATTACCAAAAGATCCGTGCTTATCCGTTCATAAAAGAGATGACTTTGGAGGAAATAGCCCGAATTGCCCCCCATCTGGATAATTTTCCCGGATTCTATGAAGAAGTGACAAGTATGCGAAGTTATCCTTTCGCTAATGGAGCAAACATCGTTGGCTATCTATCAGAAGTGAATAGGGAGGAAGTGGAAGAGGATCATTTCTACAAACCGGGAAATAATATTGGTCGCGCCGGATTGGAGCGGTTTTATGAGAAGGAGCTGCGAGGAAGGAAAGGGATCAAATATATTGTGACCAGCGCCTTAAATAATGCTATAGAATCTTATGCAAGTGGAAAGTATGATACGAGTGCTCTTCAGGGTCCGCCAATTAAGCTAGGGGTAGACATCATTCTTCAGGCATATGGAGAAAAATTATTGCGGGGAAAGCGAGGTTGTATCGTCGCAATTGAACCCTCTTCAGGTGAAATATTGGCGCTCGTTTCGGCTCCGTCGTATGATCCAAATCTGTTAATCGGACGACGAAATATTTCAACGAATTACCCAAAACTGGTCCTCGATCCCAACAAGCCTCTTTACCCTAGGCCACTGGCGGCAGAATATCCTCCGGGATCCACATTCAAACTTCTCAATTCGCTGATTGGCTTGCAAGAAGGCGTGATAACAACGGAATCTGCTTTTCCATGCAATAAGTCTGTTGTAGGTTGCCACAATCACCCAAGCGCGGGCAATCTGGCAGATGCGATAAAGCATTCATGTAATCCATACTATTATGCAGTGACGCGCAGGATAATTCAACAAGGTAAGAAGAGCAATATATTTGCCGATGCCGATGCGGGTCTTGGTTTGTGGGCAAAATACATGCATAGTTTTGGTCTCGGCCGGAAATTAGAAACAGATATCACCGGATTGCGTTCCGGCCTTATTCCGGATCCTGCATATTATGATAAATGGTATGGACATCACCGTTGGGCTTTTTCCACGATTCGTTCTATTTCAATTGGTCAGGGAGAGGTCATGCTCACTCCGCTCCATTTAGCGAATATCGCTGCCTTGATCGCTAATCGCGGGTGGTACATATCTCCACATTTTGTGAAGTCAATTGGGAAATCCGGACCGGCCCCGCAATTCATAAAAAAGCACTTTGCAATGGTCGATCGTAAGCATTATGGTGTGGTCGTCGAAGGAATGCGCAGGGTTGTGCACGTTTCCGGAGGTACAGGTAAAAGAGCCAAACTAAAAGACATCATTGTCTGCGGGAAAACAGGAACGGTTCAGAATCCTCATGGGGACGACCACTCTGTTTTTATTGCTTTTGCCCCGATGTATCAACCAAAGATAGCCATCGCTGTTTTTATAGAAAATGCCAAAGGAGGCGGCGGATTATGGGCGGCTCCAACAGCAGGATTAATGATTGAAAAATACCTTACTCGCAAGATTTCGGAAAAGGAACGTGAGAGAACTATTTTAGACGCCAACTTTAGTTATTAGTAATGCGACAGAATGAATCTTTAGTTGCGTATGTTGATTGGACCTTGTTCGCCGTTTACATGATTCTTTTGATCATGGGTGTGGCAACGGTCTATTCAACGGCATACAATGCAGATCATCCAAATCTTTTCGATTTCAGCCAGAAATATGGAAAGCAAATGATCTGGCTTTTTGTTTCGCTCTTCCTTGGCTTGTTGGTATTTCTTATAGATTCGGATATTTACCGCAAGTTTTGTGTGCCTATCTATCTTTTTACCCTCATTTTGCTGGTCGTTGTTCTTTTTATGCCTCCTGTGAATGGTGCCAGAGCGTGGTTGGGAATTGGTTCGTTGGGAATTCAACCGGCCGAGTTTGCAAAAATTGGCACCGGACTCTTACTCGCACGATTCATCAGTAATGTGAACGTAAAGCAGCAAACCCTGCAAACTGTCTTATTGGCAAATGCTATTATTTTGTTCCCGATGGTTCTTATTCTTCTTCAACCGGATGCCGGAACCTTTGTTGTATTCACTTCCTTTCTTTTCGTCATGTATCGTGAGGGTATTACGTATGATCCATTGGTTTTAAAACTAGTGAACGTGATTCCGGGAGTAAAATTTAAGCAAACATGGGTGGGAAGTCACTTTATTCCTATCTTATTCGTGGTTGTTTTTTTAAGTCTCATTACATTGCTTATGAGTAATGAGAAAATTTCTTTTGGTTTTCTGCCTGGTGTGATTTTTAGTGGTTTTTGGAGCGTGATGATCTCACTTACTCTCTTCACGGTCTTTTTATCCTTGCTTTCGAGATTAATCGCTTCTAAACGTGATCGAAACAGAGCATCCCTCATTATTGTTATCGCATATGTGCTGGCTACGATTCTTGCAGCTACAGTAAATTATGGGTTTCAGGGATTGGCAGATCACCAGAAGGATAGGATAGAGCTTTTTCTTGGATTGAAAGAAGACCCCGATGGTGAGGATTACAATCGCAACAGAGCCATGGCTGCCGTTGGTTCTGGCGGCCTTCTGGGAAAAGGGTACAACAATGCGTCGGTGGCGAGTGTGGAAAGCAACCATGTGCCTGAGAGTGAAACGGATTTTATCTTCTGCCCGTTTGCTGAAGAGTGGGGGTTTTTAGGTGTTCTGGTTTTAGTCGGACTTTACATGTTTATGCTGATGCGAATAATAATGATCGCAGAACGGCAACGTTCGACATTTAACAGGGTATATGCCTACATGGTAGCCATGATTTTATTTTACCATTTCGCAATCAATATCGGAATGAACATTGGTTTTGCTCCGGTGATTGGGATTCCTTTGCCTTTTTTTAGCTATGGGGGATCCTCCATGATGTCGTTCTCTATGATGATGTTTATACTGCTAAAGTTGGATAGTCAGCGCAGAGATATACTTAATTGATGGTCGAATTATTGGAATAAAAGAATGCTTATTTTTACATAAATTTTCTTGAATATGCGGGATACAAAGGGAATGAATCCAATGCTTGCGGAAGACCAAATAAGGAAGATGACATACATTTTCTGGGGACTGGCGATGCTTCCATTCCTCATAGTCTTTAGTTTACTCATTTTTCAATCTGAGGACGACTTGCCACCTGTAGAAATGCTAGATAACCCGCCGGAACTATTGGCCTCGGTGGTTTATGCCTCTGATGGAGAAACTCAGTTGGGGCGCTATTGGAAAGTGAACAGGACAAGTGTTGAGTATCATGAGATTTCTCCTTATGTCACAGACGCGCTGATTTCAACGGAAGATGAACGTTTTAATGCTCATTCAGGGGTTGATTTTAAGGCACTTGGGCGTGCAGTAGTTAATCTCGGTGGCGCAGGGGGGGCATCCACGATTACGCAACAATTGGCAAAATTGCTGTTTACCTTGCAGCAACGTGAACGTGAAGAATTGGCCCGCGCTATGGGAGAATCTTTAGAAGGAGGCTCCGGAGGTCGAATCGGTCGAATTTTTCGAAGAATCAATGAAAAGGCGCGTGAGAATATCATCGCCACCCGATTGGAACAGCGTTTCTCGAAGGAAGAGATCATAACTATGTATCTGAACCAGTTTGATTTTCTTTACAATGCTGTGGGGATTGAAAATGCGGCAAAAGTATACTTCAACAAGAAACCTGCAGATCTAAGCAAAGATGAGGCGGCTATGCTAGTTGGGATGTGTAAAAACCCTGCGCTCTTTAATCCTTACACATACAAGATTAAAAACTACCGAACAAAGTTAGCCAATGAAAAAGGAGTAAAACCGGAAGAGATCACCCTGGAGGAGATTGCTGCGAAGCGCATGTCAGATTCATTGCGTGCGGTGGAGCGCAGAAATCAGGTGTTGTTCCAATGGTTGAAGAATAGTAAATCAGAGAATGAAGCGCTGAGAAACAACTTGACGCAGGAAGAATATGACCGATTGAAGCAAAAACCTCTAATTGTGAATTATCAGGAAGTGGATCACAAACAGGGAATGGCCCCATATTTCAGGGAAGCCGTTAGAAAGGAACTTTCAACGATCTTGCTTGAGAAATCATCAGATGGAAATTGGAAATACCATCGTCAGGATGGAACACCTTACGACATTTATCGCGATGGATTAAAAATCTACACAACGGTGGACGCGAACCTTCAAAGGCACGCTGAGGAGGCTGTAGAGCGACATCTGAAAGAAAACCTGCAATCTGTATTTGATGATAATAACAGGCATGTTCGTAATTTCCCATTCTCCAACGACCTTTCAAATGAAGAGGCAGAGTCTATCATGCGAACAGCGCGGGTAAATTCACCGAGGTATGCAGCGCTCAGCAGTGCAGGAATGTCGGATGAGGAAATCGCTGCCAACTTCAATACACCCACCCCAATGCGCGTGTTTTCATGGAAAGGAGAAATAGACACCATGATGACACCGAATGATTCGATACGGTATTATAAATCTTATTTGCATGCCGGACTTATTTCCATTGAGCCTCAAACCGGTTTTGTGAAAGCATGGGTAGGGGGGGCAAATTTCCGTCATTTTGCGTTCGATCATGTGCGTCAGGGAAAACGCCAGGTAGGGTCAACGATTAAACCTTTTGTGTACGCAACCGCCATGGCAATGGGTGTAGTTAAGCCTTGTACTGAGTTTGCAAACACGGCTTATTGTGTCGATCTGCAGGATGCAGATGGTAATGTGGATGGTCGTTGGTGTCCGAAAAACGCGGGAGGATCAGATGCCGGGGTTGTTTCCGCCTCAACGGGACTCGCCCAATCAATGAATAACATTACAGTGGCGGTCATGGCCCGAATGGGAGGTTATGCCGGACCTAAAACGATTTCCAAACTATTGAGCATGATGGATATTCATCTTACACCGGAACAAGAGGTGCCATCGTTATGCCTTGGAATCATGGACTTATCGTTGTATGAACTAGTGGGTGCGCAATGTATTTTTGCGAACAATGGGATTTATAATCGGCCCACAACCATTTTGCGTGTGGAGGATAGAAATGGTAATGTTATCTACAATGCCAAATCCTACTCAAAAGAAGTGTTAAATGAGAATGTAGCATACGAAACGCTACAAATGATGAAGAAGGTCGTTACCCAAGGTACGGCTGGCAGTTTGCGTGGCGGTCAATCCTGGGGGAATGTGCTTGCGCCAACGGCCGGCAAGACAGGCACTACTCAGAGTAATTCCGATGGTTGGTTTGTTGGACTTACCCCGGACTTAGTTACAGGTGTTTGGGTGGGCGCTGAGGACAGGAGTGTTCGTTTCCGTTCCATGACATGGGGGCAGGGAGCGCGAATGGCACTGCCAATCTATGGGTACTATATGCAGAAGGTATATAAGGATCCGGTAATAGCACTTTCTACAACAGATTTTATGAGATCCGAGAAGTATGACCCGTCGCCATTTTCTTGTTCAGGCGGAGATTATATTGCCGTGCCAGAAGAAGAAGAAAATCCATTTGGAATAGAATAATGAATAAGGTTGTTAAAAATGTAGAAGTGGCTCTGAAGGGCGTAGAGAGTGGAATGACGCTCATGCTCGGAGGCTTTGGTTTATGCGGTATTCCTGAAAACTCTATTGCTCAATTAGTTAAAACGGGGGTTAAAGACCTTACTTGCATTTCCAATAATGCCGGTGTGGATGACTTTGGCTTGGGACTCCTTTTGCAGCAGCGTCAAATCAAAAAGATGATTAGCTCATATGTTGGGGAAAATGTCGAATTCGAGCGTCAAATGCTCTCGGGAGAACTTTTGGTCGATTTGATACCGCAAGGTAGTTTGGCAGAGCGCTGTCGTGCCGGTGGAGCGGGAATTCCCGCTTTTTTTACCCCTGCCGGGTATGGTACGGAGGTGGCAGAGGGGAAAGAAGTTCGTGTATTTAATGGTAAACCCTATATTTTGGAATCAGCACTTACAGCTGATTTTTCTATCGTGAAGGCTTGGAAGGGTGATACTGAGGGCAACCTCATCTACAAAGCAACTGCGATGAATTTCAATCCTATGATGGCGATGGCCGGTAAAATTACTATTGCGGAGGTTGAAGAGTTAGTTCCTGCAGGTGAGTTGGACCCAAACCATATTCATACACCAGGAATTTTCGTTCAGCGCATTTTTCAAGGAGAACGTTTCGAAAAACGCATCGAGCAACGTACTGTTCGTCAGCGCGGTTGACTTTTTTATCCGTAAAAGTTCCGATCAACATTCAATACCGGCCAAAGAACAGAATTACGCTAAAAAATGAAAGGTTTATTTCAGCATAGTGGAGACTAATCGTTTAGTTTCAGCACAGCCATGAAGGCTTCTTGTGGAACCTCAACACGCCCAACTTGGCGCATTCTCTTCTTCCCTTCTTTCTGTTTTTCAAGAAGTTTGCGTTTTCGGGTAATATCCCCTCCGTAGCATTTTGCTGTCACATCTTTTCGCAAGGCTTTTATCGTTTCCCGTGCAATGACTTTTGCTCCAATAGCTGCCTGAATCGGAATTTCAAATTGCTGTCTTGGGATGAGTTCCTTTAGTTTTACGCAGATTTTTTTACCAAGGTCATAGGCATTGCTTCGGTGTACCAATGCAGAAAGCGCATCCAGTTGTTCACCGTTGAGAAGCATGTCCATTCTAATGAGGTCAGATTCTTTATACCCAATCGGATGATAATCGAAAGAGGCATACCCCCTTGAAACAGATTTTAGCCGGTCATAAAAGTCAAAGACGATTTCCGCCAAAGGCATTTCAAAGGTAATCTCAACCCTGTCCTGAGTAAGGTAGACCTGATTTCTCAACTCGCCTCGCTTCTCAATGCACAAATTCATGATTTGACCGATGTATTCGGATTTCGTAATCACTTGAGCTTTTATGTATGGTTCTTCAATTCGATCAATTCCCGAAGGATCAGGTAATTCGGAAGGATTGTTAACGATGATCGATTTTTCCGGATCCTTGCGCATATAACAGTAATAGGATACGTTTGGAACAGTAGTGATTACAGTCATATTGAATTCACGTTCCAGGCGCTCTTGGATGATCTCCATATGTAACATGCCCAGGAAACCACACCTGAAACCAAACCCAAGTGCTGTCGAGGATTCCGGTTCGAAGACCAGTGACGAGTCATTCAATTGTAATTTTTCCATGGAATAGCGGAGTTCCTCATAGTCATCCGTTTCTACAGGGTAGATTCCTGCAAAAACCATTGGCTTGACATCTTCAAATCCTTTGATAGCTGAATGACAAGGGTTTGTGGCGCTTGTAATGGTATCACCTACCTTAACCTCATTTGCTTGTTTAATTCCTGAAATAATGTAACCGACATCACCGGCTTTAACTTCATTTTTTGGACTAAGGTCCATTTTCAGAATGCCAATTTCGTCAGCATTATAGACTCTTCCGGTATTGAAGAATTTCACTTTATCTCCTTTTCGGATGATTCCATTTTTCACGCGATAATAAGCTATAATACCTCTGAATGGATTAAAAACGGAGTCAAAAATCATAGCCTGAAGAGGTGCATTCTCATCTCCGGTAGGTGCGGGCACGCGCTCAATAACTGCTCTTAAAATCTGATCTACACCCATCCCTGTTTTTCCGGAAGCAGGAATGACATCATCAGGATCGCAACCAATCAAGTCTACAATTTGATCTGTCACCTCCTCGGGCATGGCTCCGGGTAAATCCATTTTATTTAAGACAGGAATAATTTCCAGGTCATGTTCTAGAGCTAAATAAAGATTCGAAATCGTTTGAGCCTCGATTCCCTGAGAAGCATCTACGATAAGTAAAGCTCCTTCGCATGCAGCAATAGAGCGGGATACTTCATAAGAAAAATCCACGTGTCCCGGAGTATCGATGAGGTTAAGAATGTAGTCCTGCCCTTCGAATGTGTAGTTCATCTGAATGGCGTGACTTTTTATCGTTATTCCGCGCTCACGTTCCAGATCCATATCGTCGAGTGCTTGAGCTTGCATTTCACGGTCTGAAATCGTTCCCGTTACCTGCAATAAGCGGTCGGCAAGGGTGCTTTTGCCATGGTCGATATGTGCGATGATGCAAAAATTGCGAATCTGTTTCATAGTGTTTTTTGGAACCAACATTAGATCGTATGTAAAGGTACACAAAATACCTATCTAACGAAATTGGGGTGAAGGGGTGATCAGAAAACTACTTATTAACATAGAGCGTTGTTTAATTTTTTGAATAGGGGCATTGCCTTTTCTTCTCCTTATGTAATTTCGCGTAATATGGCTTCAGAAGTTGAAAAATTCAATAATCGAGGTGTCAAAACAAGTTATGTTTCGACAGTTTTGGGAATTTCTTTGGTTCTTTTTATGATTGGTCTAGTACTCGGTGGAGTGATCGGATTAAAAAACATTGAGAAGCAAGCGAAAGAATCGCTGCAGGGAGACCTTTTTTTTAAACCACAATTAAACGCAGCTGACATTAAGCAAATTGAACAGGAGCTGAGAACCTGGGGTCAATTTAAAGAGGTGTTTTTTATTTCACCTGATCGGGCAGTGGAAGAATTTAGCGGAACAGATCAGGACGCTAAACAAATACTTAGCGTTTTTGAAGGCGACAATCCTTTGCCTCCGACCATTGGATTCAAACCTAAAGCTGAATATGCAACAAAAGCAGGAATGGCAGGAATTAAAAGAGCCTTATTAAAAGCCTATCTCGACCAGATAGATGAGGTAAACTACGATCGTTCCAGCGTTGAAACAGTAAATTTAGGTTTTGGACAATTTGTATTCCTCTTCCTAGTGGTGGCTTTGTTGCTCATTTTGGTTGCCATTGCTATGATTAATAACACCATACGTCTCGCATTATATTCCAAGCGGTTTACCATCAAGACCATGCAACTTGTAGGGGCGACTTCCGGATACATTCGTCGGCCATTTTTACGACAAGCGATCTGGCAAGGCATCATCTCCTCATTAATCGGGCTTGCATTGTTGATGACGCTCTTCTTTGCGCTTAACAACACACTTGAATCCTTGGAGATATCGTTTACCTTGGAAGGTCTCATAATCCTGATGGGTTCCGTTTTGGCTTCGGGGATCTTACTGACATTTTTGTCCACATGGGTGGCGCTAAATAAGTACCTGCGAATGAAGCTGGACGATTTGTATTAATTTCGACGTATGGAAGTGAAAAAAGAACAACGATCAACGGATAATCCAAAGTTTGGATTTAAAGCAGCAAATTATCGTTTGTTGATTATTGGCTTGGCAGTCAATGTAATTGGCTTTATCCTAATGATAGGCGGTGCCTCTGATGCCCCGAATAAATTTGACGCCAATGAGTTGTTTAGTGCACAGCGAATTACGGTCGCACCGATTTGTATTGTTGCAGGGTATGTTATCATCTTGTTTTCAATCATGAAACGACCTAAAAGCGCTTGAGATGGACCTGATCCAGGCACTCATCTTGGCAATTGTAGAAGGACTTACCGAGTTTCTTCCGGTTTCCTCAACAGCACATATGATTTTTACGAGTGCTGCTTTTCAAACAGAGGGCGATGCTTTTGTGAAAATGTTCCAGGTGTCCATTCAATTTGGAGCTATACTTGCCGTAGTTGTTCTGTATTGGAAAAAGTTCTTCGACGTTCGATCTACACGATTTTATTTGAAATTGGCTTGCGCTGTTCTTCCCGCCTTGGTATTGGGCAAATTGTTTGATGATAAGATTGAGGCCGTGCTTGAAAAACCTTTACCAATAGCCATGGCATTAGTTATTGGTGGTGTCGTTCTGCTATTTATAGATAAGATTTTTCGTAATCCGGTAATTGTTGAAGAAGAAAAACTGAGTATTCGAAAAGCGTTGATTATCGGTTTTTGGCAATGCTTGGCTATGATGCCCGGAACGAGTCGATCGGCTGCATCTATTATTGGAGGAATGCAACAGGGTCTTTCTCGAAAACTAGCTGCTGAATTCTCTTTTTTCCTGGCTGTACCCACGATGTTGGCAGTGACATGCTATTCGATCTTTTTGAAGGACTGGAATTATCAGGGAAAGGAACAGCATGGTTATGAAATGATTATCTCTTCTAAGAACACTATGGTTTATTTCGCGTTGGGAAATGTACTCGCTTTTTTTGTGGCAGTATTGGCTATCCGTTTTTTTATTGCCATCATTGAAAAATATGGATTCCGCCTGTGGGGATGGTATCGCATTATAGCCGGAATGATCCTCTTGATTTTGTTTTCTCTCTGATGGAATTCCTGGAAGGGTCAACCTTACTTGTTGACAAACCATACAAATGGACATCGTTTGATGTAGTTAATAAGCTTCGCTGGAATATAAAGCAACACTTTAATCTAAAGAAGGTTAAGGTTGGTCATGCAGGAACTTTGGATCCTTTGGCCACAGGACTTCTCGTAGTATGCGTTGCCGGCCATACGAAAAGGATAGATCAGTTTATGTCCGGAAAAAAGGAATATACCGGTACGATTCTTCTCGGAAAAACAACACCATCTTATGATCTCGAAACACCCTTCGACAATATATTTTCTACGGAGGGCATTACATTACATAAAATGAGGGATACCGTACGTCACTTTACGGGGATAATTGAGCAGATTCCACCGGTTTTTTCAGCCAAACAAGTGGATGGCAAAAGAGCCTACGATTTGGCGAGGGCAGGAAAAGTCATTGAAATGAAGCCGCATAAGATACAGGTAGACACGTTTGAGTTGGATGTCGCCCGTTTTCCGGAAGTTGATTTTCGAATTGTTTGTTCCAAAGGTACGTACATTCGCTCATTGGCGCATGATTTGGGTCAGGCGCTTGGCTGCGGAGGCACCTTAATCGCATTGAGAAGAACAGCATCGGGAGATTTTTCCATCGCCGATGCACGTCAGGTTGAATATTGGATTGACTATATACGCAACCTTCCAAAATGAATACTTGACAAAGGATCTTTGAAATAGTATCTTTGCTCTCCAAAAAAGTAAATCGTCCTTATGAGTAAAATGAAGCTTTCTGATTTCAACTTTCATCTGCCTGATGAGTTGATAGCCGAATACCCCAGTTCGAATCGTGATGAATCGCGCCTAATGGTAGTTCATCGTGATACAGGAAAGATAGAGCACAAAATGTTTAAGGACATTATCAATTATTTCTCTGAAGGAGATGTAATGATTAGGAATAATACCCGCGTTTTTCCCGCCCGCATGTACGGAAATAAGGAAAAGACAGGCGCAAAAATTGAAGTGTTCCTGCTTCGTGAGTTGAATCGGGAAAGTTTACTTTGGGATGTGCTCGTTGACCCCGCGAGAAAAATTCGTATAGGTAATAAGTTATATTTTGGAGATGACGATTCTCTCGTAGCCGAAGTGATCGACAATACTACATCCCGCGGTCGAACTCTGCGTTTCCTTTTCGATGGTCCATACGAAGAGTTTAAAGCTAAAATTACTGAACTTGGGGAAACCCCGCTTCCAAAATACATTAAGCGCGAAGTAGAACCTGAGGATGAAGAACGTTACCAGACGATTTTTGCAAAAGTCGAAGGTGCGGTTGCTGCCCCTACGGCAGGATTGCATTTTTCTCGCGAATTACTAAAGCTACTCGAGTTGAAAGGTGTCAATTTTGCTGAAGTAACGCTTCATGTCGGTTTGGGCACCTTCCGTTCAGTAGAGGTGGAGGATTTAACGAAACACAAAATGGATTCTGAGCAAGTAATTATTTCTGAAAAATGCGCTGAAATCGTCAATGAAGCTAAACGCAACAAGCGCAAGGTTTGTGCTGTAGGAACAACTTCAATGCGTTCTATCGAAACATCTGTTTCCACAGATGGTATGCTCAAACCTTTTGATGGATGGACCAATAAGTTTATTTTCCCGCCTTATGATTTCAGTGTTGCAGATTGCCTAATTACTAATTTTCATACTCCTCTTTCGACGCTTCTAATGATGATCTCAGCTTTTTGCGGACATGAGTTAATGATGGAGGCATACCGAACTGCAGTATCGGAGAAATATCGCTTCTATTCTTATGGCGATGCCATGCTAATCATCTAAGGAGCACATTCGGTTATAGGAACTGTTAGGGAGCTTTGGTCTCCCTTTTTTATTTGACGAACCTATATCTGAATATGCAATAAATAGCCCTAAAGCCATCTTTCCACCCAATCTTTTTCCCTTCTTCATAAGTGCGACCATAATAGGAGATACCAACCTCATAAATTCGGATTTTTGGTATTCTCGCTAATTTAGCGGTGATTTCCGGCTCAATACCAAAACGGCGCTCTGTAATATTGATCTCTTTGGCAATCGAACTTCGGATGAGTTTGTAGCATGTTTCCATGTCCGTTAGGTTCAAGTTGGTCATCATATTAGAAAGGAATGTAAGGATTCTATTCCCAATCGAATGCCAAAAGAACAAAATGCGGTGTGGATGATGACCAATGAAACGCGAACCATATACCACATCAGCATTGTCAATAAATACCGGTTTTAAGAGTAGATTGTATTCCTGTGGGTCGTATTCAAGGTCAGCATCCTGAATAATGAGGTAATCCCCCCTAGCTTCTTTTATCGCTCGGTTGATAGCTGCGCCTTTTCCCATATTCTCTTTCTGACTAAAGATCCGGATATCGATTTCCGGATGATTAGCAATAAATTCCTCCGCTTTTTCAACGGTTTTATCCTTTGAACAGTCATTTACAATGACAACCTCCTTCGTTACTTCATAATTTAATTCTACTTCATATACTTTTTGAAGTATGTTTTGAATGGTCTGTTCCTCGTTGTAAGCAGGAATGAGTATGGATAATTTCATATGAATGAACCGCATAGTTTTCACAAAAATAGAAAAGTTAATGAATAGGATTGAATCCCGATAAATGCCTAATTCTCGGAAATTATCACCGGTTTAATTGTTATTTTTGTACCACACAAACACTCATGGAGCTGAACACCATAAAGCATTCCCCTACAAACAAGTTTAAATCTTATCTGATATTTACGAAGTTCAGACTCTCCTCTCTTGTTATACTCTCAGCGCTATCGGGGTATTTGTTTGCCGGAGGTTCTGATTTGCTAGTTCTCACCCATTTGATGTTAGGAGGTTTATTGGTAACTGCGGCATCCAACGGAGCGAATCAGATTTGGGAGCGCGATCTCGATAAACTGATGAAGCGGACCGAAAAACGCCCCATTCCAATGGATCAAATGGGTCTAAGAGAGGCTTATGCAGTGGTGATAATTTGTCTCGTAAGCGGCGCAATTTTACTGTTCATGATTAACTTTTCTTCAGCTATACTAGGCATTGCTGCTTTTGC
>JBIKYP010000009.1:0-39311 GCA_044355195.1 Crocinitomicaceae bacterium
CCCCTACAGAGAGTTACTCCCTGGGCAGTTTTTGTCGGAGCATTTCCCGGTGCCATTCCTCCGATGTTAGGCGCCATAGCACATACGAATCATTTTGGATTACTTCCCGGCGTGTTGTTTTTTGTTCAGTTTGTATGGCAATTTCCTCACTTTTGGGCTATTGCATGGGTGGTGTTCGATGATTATAAGGCAGGGGGTTTTTCCCTATTGCCGGCTGCAGATGGCAGATCGAAAGCCTCTGCATTTCAAATTATGGTTTACTCTCTTGCATTAATCCCGTTTAGTTTGTTGCCGTGGTTACTTGGATGGACGGGCATGATCACATTGGTTGTTGCTTCGCTTTGCAGCGCCATGTTTTTCATGTACGCATTTAAACTATACCATTCATGTGAAACTTCGGACGCGCGTAAACTCATGTTCGCTTCGTTTGTATATCTTCCGATTATTCAATTTGTATATGTTTTCGATAAAGTGGATAGTATAATTCCAAAATAATAGATAGTTATGAAAAGAGATTACAGCAAAGAACTTAGTCCTGAAGTTCGTGAAAAAATGAAGAAGAACCTTGTTTACGTGGGGATTTTCAGTATTGTGATGATGTTTGGAGGCCTAACTTCTGCCTACATTGTATCTATGGGAGATTCTTTTTGGCTTAAGTATCCATTGCCGTCTGCATTCTTCGCAAGTACAATAGTGATCGTTTTAAGTAGTATTTTTCTTCAGTTAGCTATACGCGCTGCGAAAAAGGATGCCATGGCGAAACTTAAATTATTTATTTCTTTGACCTTCCTCGCGGGATGTACATTTGTTTATTTCCAGTTTCGTGGATACCGACAGCTAGTTGATTTTGGGGCCCATGCTGCCAATAACCATATTATTGTGACGGATGGAAAGTATGGCGATTATTTTGAGGTTAAGATGAATGGGGAATTTGTGGATGTAAATGGGAACGACTACATCCTCAATGGAAACAGAATGACTGAAGTCCAAATGAAGTCTCTTCAGGATTTCATGAAACAATTCTTGGCCATAGAGCGCAACAATGCATACCGAGTATCGGAGGATTATGGCAAGGATTTTATCTTGTATTATGAGTCGCAACCTTTGGGACTGATAAATGGAAAGTTGACAAAGCCTGATGGGAAAGAGCTTCAGTATGTTGACCTGATGCGACTTAGGGATCTTGCTGTAAACATTAAGGATGGCAGAGGAGATTTTTTCGTGAAAGGAGAAATGGGCAAGGATTTTCATATTTATTTCAAAGGCAAAGAGTTAGAATATAAGAATCGCGAACTACACTATCAGGGCAGAAAATTATCCAGATATCTGCAGATCAAGGCGATGCAAACAGCTGATACAGCTACTTCCTATTTGTACATGATTACCTTTTTACATTTACTACATATTTTGGTGACCATGATATACATGACAAAAATGACAATAGGTTCATTTTCAGGGAGATTTAATTCTCAGGACAATTTAAGCTTGAGACTAGGAGCAATCTTCTGGCACTTTTTGGGTGTGTTGTGGCTTTATTTGTTGTTTTTTTTACTTTTTATTCATTAAACTTGCATAAACTTTTTTTGTAATGGCAGGACACGCTACTCAACAAATAGATGCCGGTTCCCTATGGGGGGGTAAAATTTCTCCGTTCAGTACCAGTTACGGAAAACTGATGATGTGGTTCTTTTTGGTTTCCGATGCACTGACTTTTGGAGGCTTGCTTGTAGCATATGGATTTACAAGACATGATTCGCAGGACGCATGGCCTATAGGTGAAGAAACCTTTAACTCCATGCCATTTCTTGGTCATGGATATCCGCTTCTGTATGTTGCTTTAATGACCTTTATTTTGATCGTTTCCTCAGTAACTATGGTATTGGCTGTTGAGGCAGGCCATCGTATGGATAAAAGAGGAGTTATAAAATGGATGATTGCTACAATCATTGGTGGATTCTTCTTCGTTGGTTCGCAGGCCTGGGAATGGAGTCACTTTATTCATGGTTCCGAATTTGGCAAAGTGGAGTTAGCGGATGGGTCTCAGGCAATCGTTAAGGGTCATTTTGGAGAATTGGAGAGCTTTTCGGTTATTGAAGCCGGAACACATCATAAAAAGGGCGATGTGATTAAAGATGATCTCATGCACGAATTCCAGCATGCAGTCGAAAAAGGGCACATTAAGGATGGCATTATCACATTGCATGATGGAAGCAAAGCTAAAGTAAACAAGAAGGCAGACGAACATCTGATGCTCATCGTTAAAAAAGACGGAAAAGCGCATAAGGTTGGTGACAGAATAGAAGGAAAGGTGGCTTGCGATATGTATTACGAAGCGATTAATTGTGGTCAGTCCGGAAGAATAATCTATGGGGCTAATTTGAAGCAGAATGAATATGGCCCACAGCAGTATGGGCAGTTCTTTTTCTTTATAACCGGTTTCCACGGCTTCCATGTCTTTTCCGGTGTAGTGATTAATATTATCATCTTGTTAGGCGTAATTGCCGGCACTTACCATAAAAGAGGGCACTATGAAATGGTTGAGAAGACTGGCTTATATTGGCACTTCGTAGATCTTGTTTGGGTTTTCGTATTTACCTTCTTCTATCTTATATAATTAACACTAAATCAGTCTGTCATGGAAAGAGACGATATTATTGAATATTCACTGGCCGCTCATCATTCTGAAGAAGAGGGAAAAAGAATCAGAAAGAAGATATGGTTTGTAACCATTCTGCTTACTGCTATAACCGCGGTTGAAGTGGCTATGGGGGCTTATATTAAGCAAGGTTCTACGATTTGGCCAATTGTAAAATGGTCTTTTGTTGCTATGACACTTGTGAAAGCGGCCTATATTGTTCTAGTTTTTATGCATTTGGGGGATGAAAAGAAATCGTTGAAATACGTTATTTTGGTACCGTATATACTTTTTATCCTTTACCTCATATTTATTGCCCTCACCGAAGCTTTGGCAGTAGGTCATTCCTGGTTCACTTACGGATAGAAGTCAATGGCAAAGTTATTTATAGCCGGACGAAGAAAAGTAGTTTTTGCATTCTTGCTTTTATTCGGGCCGGCTTTTTTATTGATTTTTATCGGTACTCGCGGATGTCAGCACAAATTCAAGCAACTTGATGACTTTGGAAAAGCTATCGATTACAGCTTTACGGATGTTCGTGGAAAGCAGTATTGCTCCAAAGACTTTAAGGGAGATATTGTTTTGGTGACTACTATTCAACCTGGCTGTCCGGACAGTTGTGCCATCTCCATGTGGCATCTGGATCAGCTCATATACCAACATATTCGAAAGAACAAAAGAAAAAAAATGAAACAGGTTCGAATCATTTCTTTTGTTACCGATGGAAAGGGAAATGATCTGAAGGACTTAACAACGCTGGAGCAGGCATTAAAAGATCATGTGGAGGGATACGACCCCGAGATTTGGATTCTTGCAACTGGATCTGCACGCGACCTCTACAACTTTGAGCGAAATGGAGAAAGTTTGTTAAAAAGTGGTTCGCAGTATTTCGGTGGCGAAGCGTTTCAGGAGTTAATGCTTCTTCTCGATAAAGACAATCATCTTCGAATGGTTCTTTCGGGAAAGACCGAAGGGATGATTCGACGGATGAAAGAACACATTGCGTTATTGCAAAAACAATACGATAAAGAACGACAGAGGTCTAAACAATGAGATTGGCACTCCATTATACGTTGTTGTTGAGTTGCTTTTTCCTGTGTTGTTGTTCAGGTCATAAAAAGGTTCGTGTACTTCCTTTCATAGGCAATTTTGATATCGAGTATAAACTTATAGATGGTGGGGAAATTGCAGACACCGTATATCCAAAAATACCATTCTTTCATTTTACAAATGAGTTGGGCGAGGAGATTACCTCTGCTCAAATGAAGGGTAAGGTTTGGATTGTTGACTTTTTTTTTACGAGCTGTCAGACGATATGTCCCCTCATGACTACAAACATGAAGAAATTGAATCAGTCGACACGTGATTTGAATGAACATATTCAATTTATTTCTTTTACGATTGATCCCGAGAGAGACACCCCTTCAACTTTATTACGTTACAAGAGCCATCATGGAATTGCAACGAATAATTGGACCTTCCTCTCGGGAGATGAAGAAAGAACGCATTTATTGGGCATTGAGAATTTCCAGATCTTTGCCGGAAGGGATAATGAAGCTCAGGGAGGATTTGCTCATTCAGGAGCCTTTACACTCGTCGATAAGGAAGGCTTCGTGAGAGGTGTATATTTGGGAACGGATTCGAAGCAAGTAGAACAATTGGAAAAGGATATTCGTTTATTGTTAAAAGAAGAATATGGAGTCACTGGATCAAGCAAAAGCAGTTAAATTAAAAAGAGGCATTATTTTAATCTCTATTGTTTTGCCCCTAGCAGTGGCAGCTTTATTCGCCTTAAAAATAGAGGGAGTGACTTTGTTTCGCTCTTTTCCGTCGATTTATGCAGTAATTAATGCGTTAACTGCTCTTTGTCTTATTTTGGCCTTGGTTGCCATTAAAAAAAGAAAAGTAGAACAACACATGCAATGGATTCGATTGGCATTAGTGCTGTCTTTAGTTTTTTTGGTGATGTACGTTCTCTACCATGTCACTTCTCCGACAACATATTTTGGGGACACGAATGGTGATGCTAAGATCGATATTTTGGAGCGGGCGAAGGTAGGTTATGCTGCAACAATCTATTACGTACTTCTCATTTCGCATGTCGTCCTGAGCATAGCAGTTGTGCCGCTGGTACTATTTTCTTATTTGTTTGCACGCACCGAACAGTTTGACAGACACCGTAAATGGGTACGGTTTTCTTATCCTATATGGTTGTATGTTGCTATTTCAGGAGTGATTGTTTATTTTCTCATTTCGCCTTATTACCATTAATCTGTCCATCAGATCTGCCATCCGGCACTATAGATTTACCATCAAATAGCTGTTCGATCTCTCTCCACACCTGTCTTGCAGCTTTATCCCAGCTGAACAATTTACTTCGTTGAAGGCAGGATGAACTTAGACGATTGTAGAGGTCATGGTCTGAAGTTAAACGTATCATGGCCTCACTTATGCTTTCTACGTCGAATGGATCACACCAGAGTGCAGATTCTCCGGCAACTTCCGGAAGGGACGTTCTGTTTGCTACAATGACAGGAACGCCACATTTCATAGCTTCGACAACAGGAATGCCAAACCCTTCATAGTAAGGAACGTATGTAAGGGCATAGGCAGCCCCTACCAATTGTGTTAACTCTGCTTGTTGAACATGTCCAGTGAATATAAGCTCGCGTCCGAGATGACAGGATAGACGCTCGAGATCCGGATCCTTGCGCCACATATATTCTCCCACTACAACCATTTTGAAAGGGGAAGTATGTGATTTCTTGAATTTCAAGAAAGCCTCCAGTAGCCGCTTCACATTTTTACGAGGATGGATCGCACCAACGAAAATAAAATAGGGGTGACCACCGGTATATTTTTCTCTGAGGGCTACGATGTATTCTTTGGATAGAGGGCGATAATGGTCTGAAACCCCGTTTAATATGGCGGTAACCTTCGATTCTGGTATTCGGTAAGTTTTACAAATGTCTGATTTTGAATACTCAGAAACAGTAAGTAGGTGACGTGCCTTTTGCGCAAATAGTGGAAAAAAGAACTTGAGGTAAATTCGGGCAACCAAAGGGATATCTTTCGGATGGTGCTCAAAATTGATATCGTGAATAGTAGCAAGTTGAGGAATTGTACTTCCCAGTGAAAGATATCCATCCGGCGAAAAGAATAAATCTATCCTATGTTTTCTTAAAGCTCTTTTAACCATAACCTCAAACCACCAGACAAAAAGAATCGGATGTCTTGCGGCCGGACAAAGCACAACGGGAGTGACGTTTGAAGCAAAAATAAAATCGGGATGGTAGGGTCTGTCAAAGAAAAAGAAAAATTCGTGTTCCGGATGATCCTTGACGATTCTCCTCGTTATTTCATAGGTGTACCATCCAAAACCTTCCATTTTATCGGCAATCAAAAAGCGAGTATTGATGGCGATCCGCACTAAAAATTTAGAATATAGTTGGTTCTTTTTTCTTTCCCTATGGTGGTTGACGGACCATGACCACAATACACAACCGTTTCTTCCGGCAATTGAAACATCGTTTCGAATATAGATGTTTTTAATGTTTCGAGGTCACCTCCGGGGAGATCAACTCTTCCAAAACTACCGTTAAACAGGACATCGCCATTAATCACGATGCGAGATTCTTCGTTGTAGTAAACGACATGTCCCGGACAATGTCCCGGTGTAAATAAAACCTTCAATTTTACATCTCCAAATACCAGTTCTTCGCCACCTTCGAGAATGACGGTCGGATCAGGGGAGGGTTCATATGCTTCAAAGCCATACAAATGGGCGTATTGCTCAACAGATTTCAACGTTTTCTTATCCGCAGAATGGAGGTAGTAATCCACATTAAATGTCCGTAAGACGAAAGAATTTCCGAGCACATGATCAATGTGTGCATGTGTTCCAAGAAGTGCCTTAACATTCAGATTATGGGCTCGTATGAATTCTAGAAGTTCTCTTTGCTCGGTTTGAGTGTAACAACCCGCGTCAATTATAACAGCATTATTGTGGGTATCTGAGAGAACGTAGGTGTTTTCTTCAAATGCATTAAACGTGAATTCGTGTACTGTAATAGCCATAGAAAAAATACAAGTTCAAAGGTACATTTTATTTCAAGGTTGAATGATTCCCGGATGTTTGACACAATTATTTAAATTTGACCAAAAAAAGAAATGAAATATATCTTAACGTTATCAATTTTTGGATTTCTACTGAGTTGCGGTGTAAAAGTGCCTTATACAAATGAGATCAGGGATGAGTTCAATTTGACATCTCCGGAAAAGATCAAGAAAGTTCAATTTTATACTTCTGCAACCATTATCATGGAAAAAAGCAAGACATCCGGCGGACAAGGTACAGCGGCTGATGGAGCATTAGTTACGAGTTCAAACAAAGAACAGGATCGGATTATTATTCCGATCAATACAAAATGTGTATTCGATAACTTTGGTTCGAACGGAGAGATCGTGGTACGTTTTGAAGTAGGCGTGGGAAAAACCATTTCATTTGCCGTTCGTCAGAATCAAACAACAAATGCAAAGTATTATTTGCAAGCGGAATGGATTCAGGAAAAGGGGGGTAAAATTACTTATGGGAATGAACCTTATTACGCTGCTGCTTCGAGTGGTGTAGCCTACCTCATGGTGAAACGAAAAAATTTGCAAAAAACCAAAAGAAAAGATCGCGTTGTTAAAGGAATGAAGGTCTGAGGATAAACAGTAAGGGTCGCCGTGGCGACCCTTACTGTTTAAATTAATTTAACCTTCAAGACACATTCAGTTTTTGGATAATTTCCAAATTTGCGTTTATGGAATTGATCAATCGAGAACTCAGCTGGTTGAGCTTCAATGAGCGTGTTTTGCAGGAGGCAATGGACCCGCGTGTTCCTCTAATTGAACGGATGCGATTTCTAGGAATATATTCAAATAATCTGGATGAGTTCTTTAGGGTGCGAGTCGCAAACCTAAGGCGAACGATAGCTATTCGTAAAAAGCAAGTAGACGGATTCAAGGGAACCCCATCCCAATTGTACGCCGAAATCAGGCGGATGGTCCTTAATCAACAGGAAAAATTCGAGACAACCTCCAGGCAGATATTCGAAGAATTAGCTGAATCAGGTATTATTCAAGTAGACGAGCATACGGTGAACGATCATCAGCGTGGCGAATTGAATCGTTATTTTGAAATGACCCTTAAGCATGCTATTGTCCCCATTATGTTGGAATCCAAATCCTCTTTCCCTAAGTTGCGTGATTCCAGCATTTACCTTGCGGTTCGTATTACAGCAAAGAAAGGTCAGAAAAATAAGTATGCCCTCATTCAGATTCCGCCGGAGTTCTCCAGGTTTTATCTTATGCGATACTCGCAAAAAGATTACCTCATTCTGTTGGACGATATTATTCGGTTACATCTGGGGAGCATTTTTTCTATTTTTGAGTTCAAGCAAATTGAGGCCTTTACGTTCAAGTTCAGTAGGGATGCGGAGCTGGATCTTGATGACGACATATCTGTATCCTTAATTGAAAAGATTGAAAAGAGTCTTAGGCTTCGAAAACAGGGTAAACCGGTCCGGTTTGTCTATGATGAGCGCATGCCGGAGGATTTGTTGAGGCATTTGCTTAAAGCACTCCAATTAACAAAAGGAGTGAATACAATCCCCGGGGGTAAATACCACAATTTTAAGGATTTTATGTCCTTTCCATCGTTTAAACGTAAAAAATTGCTTTTTTCACCCCAACCGCCCCTTCCTCATCCCGATCTGGAAGGCCAGAAAAGTTTGATCAAAAAGGTATTGGAAAGGGATATATTGCTTAATTTCCCATACCATCGATATGATTATGTGGTGGATATTTTAAGGGAGGCGGCCATTGATCCTGCCGTTTCATCTATTAAAATCAATATTTATCGCGTGGCCAAGAATTCCCAGGTAATGAATGCACTTATGGCCGCTGTATTGAACGGTAAAAAAGTAACTGTGGTTCTTGAACTTCAGGCGCGTTTTGATGAAGAACAGAACTTGTATTGGGCAGATCGATTGAAAGACAACGGAGCGAAGGTCATTTATGGTATTCAGGACTTAAAAGTACATTCCAAATTGATGCAAATACACCGTAAAACCGGGTCGGCGGATCAGCTAATCACCTATGTAGGAACCGGTAATTTCAATGAGCGGTCGGCTTTAGTCTACAGTGATCTGGGATTGTTTACATCAGAAAATGTGATTTCCAAAGAGGTACAAAAGGTTTTTCGTTTACTTGAAAACAATCTGGAACGTCCGGTTTTCAAACATTTAATGGTTTCTCCTTTCAATACAAGGCGCAGGATGATAGCCCTGATTGATCAGGAAATTGCTTTTGCGATAAAGGGCAAAGAAGCCGATATTAAAATCAAGTTGAACAACCTGACAGATGCAAAATTGATCGAAAAGCTATATGAAGCCAGTCAACAAGGTGTAAAAATTCAGTTGATCGTTAGGGGAATTTGTTGCTTGATCCCGGGAGTAAGGGGCTTAAGTGAGCATATTGAAGTAATCTCCATCGTTGACAGGTATCTGGAACATGCACGCTTTATGATTTTTCATAATGGAGGCAAAAAGCACTATTATATTACCAGCGCAGATTGGATGGAACGAAATCTGAATAAACGGATTGAAGTTGGGTGCCCGATTTATAATCCGGATATTCAAAACGAACTAGAACAGTTGTTTGATATTCAGTGGAGAGGTAACGTTAAAAGCCGCATAATCTGTAAGGATCTTATTAATGAATTCCGTTCAGCTAAGAATGGGAAACACTTTCATGCTCAACTTGAAATCTATAAATTTTACCGCAAGAAAATCGCTACTTAACATAGATGCCGATGCTTCTGTCTGTGTTCAAATCGATTGAGGCATTTTTAAAACTTGGCGCATTAAACGTTTCACGGGCATTGTTTGAGAAGCCATATCGCTCGACAGGAATACCAAGCATGTTTTTGTCCAATAGTCCGTTGTTGTTTTTATCATGAAAAACAGCAACGGCGTAGGTTCCTGCTTCCAATTGCTGAAAGCAGATTGTCGCCGTCTTGTTTACAATAGATACAACTTTTCCCATGTATTGTTTTTTGATTTCCGGCCAGGGATCGGAGGGGCGGTAGAGGCCTACAAAAGATTTTCCTGTATTGTCGCCAAATCCATAGATCTGAACGGTAAGCGAATAGTATTTGGGAGAAAATGAAGAGCAAATAACCAGAATGGCGCTGCAGATGAGAATAAACTTCATGATTGTTGGAACAATTTTTTGGTTAAAAAGTTCGTTGGTCTGAGTCAAATTTAAGGGTAAAATATGATAATGAACCGGTACCTTTTCTCACCGCGAAAGAGCTGAAAATAGTGTTAACTTTGTTTCCTATGAATACGTCAGGAAAGATTTTGGTTACGGGGGGTTGTGGCTACATAGGCTCACATACCGTGGTAGAGTTATCCAAGGCAGGGTACGCAATTGTAATTGCCGATGACCTCAGAAATGCCAATAGACGTGTCATTGAGGGATTGAATGAATTACTCGGGTATACCCCTGAAATCCATGAGGTTGATGTTTGTAACTTCGAACAAATGGAGATTCTTTTTCGGCAACATCGCTTCACAGGAATCATTCATTTTGCTGCTTACAAGGCCGTAGGAGAATCGGTTCAGGACCCCTTGAAATATTATCACAATAATCTGGAAGGACTTAATGTCATTTGCAGTCTGGCATTAAAACACAAGGTTTACAACTTTGTTTTTTCTTCGTCTTGTACAGTATATGGTGAACCCAAAGGAGTAAAAGAGGTAAGAGAGAACTCGCCGACAAGTATCCCCAATTCGCCTTATGGTTATACTAAACTGATCGGTGAACGGATACTCTCCGATGTACAGAAGGCTCATCCGGAGTTCAAGGTGATGAATCTTCGATATTTTAACCCGGTAGGTGCGCATCCGTCCGGACTTATCGGAGAATTTCCAATTGGAAAACCTAATAATTTGCTGCCATTTGTTACGCAAACAGCCATCGGCATACACAGTAAACTTACCGTACATGGATCGGATTATCCTACTAATGACGGTACGTGCATACGCGATTACATACATGTGTGCGACTTAGCACAAGCTCATGTAAAAGCACTTGTTTTTTTGGAGAAAAAAGACGAACCCTGTCGGGAAGAAGTGAATATTGGCACAGGGAGGGGTACGAGCGTGTTGGAGATCATACGCATTTTTGAGCAAGAGACAGGGGCTAAACTTAACTGGTCCTTTGGACCTCGACGTCCCGGTGATGTGGTAGAAATATATGCCAATGCAGATAAATCGGCTGATTTGTTAAACTGGTCTCCCGTCTATTCTGTTACGGATGCCATTAAGCATGCCTGGAACTGGGAACAAAGAATACATCAGAATGTCTAGGTTAATAGTCATCATTGCTGTAGTTATATTACCTCAGATTGTCCTGACACAGTTCAACGAAGAAGCCGGGAAGATGTCTCGTGTTAAGCCGGGGTTAATGTGGCATTTTACCGGACTAAGACCTGCTACTGCCGGAAAAGCTCAAAAATACGACAGACTTATCTTTGATATACTTTACAATGATTGGCAGGGAGATCTGACGTCATTTAAAAACAAATGGTATTCTATTGGTTTGAATACCAACATTTTATTTGATATAGGGCTCAATAAAAGGAACAGTTTGTCGCTTGGTACGGGTTTCAGACATAGCCTCTTTCGCACAGAAAACCTTGGAAATCTCTTTTCGGCTGACCCTACCAATACGTACACGATGGTTTCGGAAGGTGTTTCTTCAGATTGTAAACGACGTCTATTGTGTGGCAACTCAATTGGCATTCCGCTGGAATTACGTTTTCGGACGAAAGGAATTAAACATGTGAAATTTCACATGGGGGGGGTAGTGGCCTATCAATGGAATATTTATGCGAGATCTGTTTTTACCGGTCAGGAGGGCAGGCAGGTAGTAAAAGATTACAATTTTAAAGATGTCAATCCCTTGGCACTGTCTGCACATATCCGTGTTGGGATTCGAAACTGGGCGGTCTATGGATCTTATGGCATAAATCCTCTGTTTTCAAACAGGTCAAGTACTTATCTTCATTTGATACAACTAGGAATAAGTGTTTCTCTTTTTTAGCTGATGAGATTTATAGATACGCATACACATCTTTTTTCAGAGGCCTTCGACGAGGACAGGAATGAAGTAGTTGTGCGAGCAATCGAAGGCGGTGTTCATAAGATGTTGCTTCCAAATATAGACACGGAAACGATTGAACCAATGCATAAGTTGTGTAGACATTTTCCGGAGAACTGTTTTCCAATGATGGGCTTACATCCGGGTTCAGTTGATGGACGTTGGAAAGAAAAATTGGAAGTCATTCGTGACAATTTATACGCCGGAAAGTATATTGCTGTCGGAGAAATCGGAATTGACTTGTATTGGGACCGCACTTTTGAAGACCAACAAAAAGAAGTGTTTCGAAGACAAGTTGGATGGGCGAAGGAATTAGGATTGCCGATTGTGATTCATTCACGGGAAGCATTTAACGAGATCTTTGAGATTATAGACGAACTTCATGATGAAAGCTTGCGTGGGGTTTTTCATTGTTTTACAGGAACCACCGAACAGGCGATGAAGATTCGTGAATATGGCACGTTCATGATAGGGATTGGGGGGGTGCTCACCTTCAAGAAGTCTGGATTGGATGAGGTCGTTAAAACGATTCCTTTGGAATTAATCCTATTGGAAACGGATGCTCCCTATTTGGCACCTGCTCCATATCGCGGAAAGCGCAATGAATCCGTCTATCTCACATTAGTTGCAGAAAAACTCGCTGAAATAAAAAGAATAAAAACGGAAGAAGTGGCTATGATTACAAGCAAGAATGCCATGGAACTCTTTACGATGGTATCATGAAAAAAAAACCTAAAGTTTTGCTCATATATACCGGTGGCACGATCGGTATGATTAAGGATCCGGAGACCGGTGAATTGAGGAGTTTTGATTTTAATCACCTCCATAAACATGTGCCTGAAATACATCGTTTGCACGTTGAATTAGCAACCTTTAGTTTTGAGCAACCTGTTGATTCATCTGAAATGGATCCGTTGAAATGGCAGCAGATGGCCCAGACAATTCGAGATAACTATGAACTTTATGATGGATTCGTTATCCTGCATGGATCGGATACCATGGCTTTCTCAGCTTCTGCCCTGAGTTTTATGCTTCAGGGTTTGCGTAAACCGGTCATTTTTACGGGATCACAATTACCTATTGGCACAATCCGGACAGATGGAAAGGAAAACCTTATTACAGCGATCGAAATTTCGTCTGATAAGGATGAAAATGGTGCACCTTGGATTCAAGAGGTGGCGGTCTACTTTGAATATTCGCTTTACCGAGGCAATCGGAGTTCAAAGAGCAGTGCCAATCAGTTTGAGGCCTTTTCATCACCGAATTACCCTCATTTGGCGGAAGCAGGAGTTCATATTAATTACAATAAGGAGCGGTTATACCGAACAACGCGGCCAACGTTGGAATATCACCCGGAAATGAGCACCAGGGTTGGCTTACTAAAAATTTATCCCGGCTTCTCTCCGGCAACTTATGTAAGTACCTTCGACAGAAAACTGACAGATGCTGTGGTCCTGGAAACATTCGGTTCGGGAAATGCTCCTAGTAATAAGGCTTTTCGAAAGCTCATAGAAACATATATTTCTGAGGGCGGGATCGTACTAAATATTACGCAATGCAGTTCCGGTTCCGTGCAGCAGGGGAAATATGCAACCAGTTCGTTTTTTGAGAAAGTCGGCGTGATAAGCGGCAAGGACCTTACTACAGAGGCAGCCATAACCAAACTAATGCATCTGTTGGGGTCAAATGCTCCATTGGGTGATATAAAGCGCGCTTTGAGTACCTCTCTATGCGGGGAAATGACCGTTTAAAATTATTTTTATTACTTTCGTCTTCCCCATTTATTTACCCTAGAGGAGAAAATAGACGCATTTAGCTCTACCCTTTAGGGCAGAATAAGATAGAGAGGTGTCCGAGTGGTTGAAGGAGCTACCCTGGAAAGGTAGTATACGGGTAACCGTATCGAGGGTTCGAATCCCTTCCTCTCTGCAAAAAAGGTCTTACGAGTAAGGCCTTTTTTCATTTGAAGGGAAGAGAACCCTCGGGGTCGAGCCGGAGCGGAGCGGAGACAGGCGCAGCCAATCCCTTCCTCTCTGCCAGAACCATCCCAAGCAAACAACGCTTGGGATTTTTTGTACAAGGGATGAAAGCTTGCTTTCAATTCCGAGAGCAAAAAAGGGATCAAGTCAAAAAGTTGGGGATTAGGCATAAATTTAGCTTCGCTGCTTCTTCGAGGTGGGTTAATCTGGAATCAAGTTTAAAAGTTGTTTGATAGAAGAGTCTCTGAAAAAGAAAAGATGACAACCAATTTTCTTTATACAACTTTCATACAGCGTTAAGGAAGTTTTGAGTGGAGGTGCGGTTCGCGACAGTGTAAACTGGAGCAAAAAGAACAAAAGCACGTAGCGAAAAAACTGACTGATCCAAAGGAAACGCCCTTAAAAATGTGAGAAAAACATATAATCAAGGGGGTGCTGAGCATGGTCGAAGCACTGCTTTGGCAAAAAAGGATGGTAAAGAAGCGAGAGTTTGTTATGAGTAGAATAGACACTTTTGTCACCAACTTTTAACTGTTTCATGTGTCGAGATTTTAAACATAATTTTGACGATTAACTAATCAAATATACGCTGTTTATTCTAATTACACTAACTTAAAATAAAAAATTCTTAATCCTTCTGTCAAATTTATTGCGCAATGCTATTGATATATAAGTAATTACAAACAAAAAACCAACCCTGTTACCGAAGGTTGGTATTACGATGTGGTTGAGAATTGATCGTTATTGTTCGGGATAAAAAATTATATTTCAGTTTTCTTTTTTGTTAGGAATTCATACTGATTATTTGTAGAATTGGGAAATCAACTTATGATCTTTAAATTATGACATTCGATTTTTTTAAGAGTAGTGATCAAATACAAATTGGTTCAAGAGTATATCATAGAGATATGCCAGGTCAAATTTTTGTAGTTCTATCATTAAATTCAACAAATGCGAACTGTTCACATGAATTTATCCCCTTTGAAATTACTCCAATTATTTCTCATATAGAATTGACCCCAATTCAAAAGCCAGATATTTGTTTTAAAATTTCTTCTGATTACAATGATATAATTGACCTTAGAACATCTAATCATTTTTAAAATGATTATTCTTTAAATTGCGTAACTGATTTTTTTGTTTCAATTATTGATAGAACAACGAGTTATTTCCATAAATACGGTTATTCTTATGATGATATATTTGAATTTGAGCAAGACATCAAAGCTCTAATTCAGTCTTCCCCCTCGGATAATCTAATGAACGATCTCATTATTAAATATTCAAAACTATTTCCCACATACTACGAGAACTCAAATGAGGTAATCTATTCTCAAGAGGAAGGCTTATTAACTTTTTCAGCTGAGCAATACGGAGATTTTTATTTGCAATGGACTATTTTACTTATTACCAATCAAATAATAGATAAATTAGATAGTGAAACCGCGTTAAAAGTTATTAATGTTCTTTTTAGAGACCTATACAGTGAGATTAACTAGTAAACAGTTAGTTTGAAAGTAGTGCAACTCTTTTGAATTATTCACTCTTTAAAATTTCTGAACTCATTTATGTCAGAATGACCCTTGTGTTTCATCGTTTTTGTATCAAAACTAAAAGTGTAACATTTTAATTTATATTTTATTTGTTTGATACAATTAAAATCATATCTTTAAAATATAAAGGATTTAATCCTGCAAAATCAACGATTACTTAGCTTATCGTCTACATTTCACATCACTAGAAATCATTACATTTTAAACACATGGTACAATCTATTCTTGTGATTTGCTCAATACATTATTAACCAACATCTTAAAAAAATAATGAATTATTTAGTAAGTCATCATCCTTTAGTGTCTCCAAAAAAGCCTTGATTGCTTCTTTTTCCTGCTCTGACAAAGGTATTCCATCGGTCAAATCCGGGTGCAGGGTAGGTGAGGGTTTAATTCCGTTGGTATAATGATCAAGTACCTGATCAAGTGACCAGAACCGCCCATCATGCATGTAGGGATAGGTCAATGTAACATTTCTTAAGGAAGGAACTTTAAATTTGCCGCGATCAGATTCATTTTGAGTGATCTGTTCTCTTCCCAGGTCTGTAAAGACGGAGTCCAGACCATTGTTTATAAAGGCATAGTTGGTGAAAAGAGGTTCCTGATGACATGATGCACATTTAGACTGAAAAATAGTATAGCCACTATACTCTGTTTTCGTGAAAGCCGCCTTTCCCTGACGCACCTTGTCGTATTTTGAGTTACAGGAAATAATCATCGACATATAGACCGTTAGTGCGCGAAGCACGGCTTGATCGGTGATTGTTTCGATTCCATACGCTTCTTTAAACAGCAGTTTATAGGTCGAATTCGCATTGAGTTTCGACACAACATTCGCCATTGTTTCGTTCATCTCGAGGGGATTGGTAATTGGTGCCACAGAGAATACCTCAATATGATTTACCCCACCGTCCCACATGAAACTGGGCGACCATATCATATTTGCGATGGACGGTGAATTTCGTTTTCCCAATGCACCATCAACGCCCGCACTCTGGGGAACATTGTGATCCGCAAATCCGTGGAGTTGGGCATGACAGGAAGCACAGGAAATCGTACCGTCAAGGGATAGATTTTTGTCGAAAAAGAGCTTTTTCCCCAGCGCAAAACGTGGGCGATCTACCTCGTTGTTTTCAAAGCCATAAACGGGTTCAGGGAAATAACCGGGATATATCGGTTCAAATGGTTCAATAACCGGTCCAGTCTTTTTACATGAGGTAAAAAAAAGGAACAAACAACACAAAATAATAACGTAATGCATAGGCGAATCAAAAGCTGCAGAAGTAAACGATCTCCTGCAGCTTTACGTTTTATGAGTTAGTCAATAAGGGTCACGAAAGAAACACCACCGTAAAAATTCGTAGCCATTTGTTTTGCTTTCGCTCCGGGCATATGCACCATTGATCCGGAGGAGAGTGGATCAGCGTGGAACAATTTCGCAGGATTAGCCTTAAGTTGCACTTCAGCTGTTTTATTCATTGAAATAGTAAGGCTGTTGCCGCCAAATACCACTGGTTTGGTAGATACGATACTATTTTCTCCCGAAAAACCACCGAGGTGGAATGAAAAGGAACCGGTACCAGATTGCGGAGAGGTTCCTTCAGCTTTCAACATTATGTAGCCTGTATTCCAGCTCCAGAACATGTTATTCGATGTTGAAAGTGCTCCTGTTTGAGCTCCTGACACATTTCGAAGGCTGTCCACGCCCATAACGTACTGCATTTCGATGTACTCGCCTTCGGGAACATCTGTAAGGTTTAACGTTGAACTGCTATTTGTGTTGAGATCAACCAAAAAATAACTTTCAGGATGTGTCCACCATGTACCGTCTGATTTTTTCAACTTGAAGTTCGAAATGTAGTACTTGAATGACGTGAAGGTCATCGTATCATTGTTCATTGGATGTCTCAGAGCCTTGTTCAGTTCAAAAGGGGTTTCATTCATTCCCCATACATGCTGCATCTTGATATTCAATGATCCGGATTTTGGTTCGTCTTTGAGTTCCTCTTTTTTGCATGAGGAAAAAAGGATAGCAAACGCTGCCATTCCGGATAGGATATAGAAATTTCTAGTTTTCATTTTAATTTGTTTAATGATTTTTAAGGTAAGGCAACACAAGTCACGATTTTTGATGTTTTATTCCCATCATGATCCAGTTCAACTTCTACTTTAACTTCGATGTTGGATTTAGAAGTTACATTATTTGTCCAATGCTCGTGAAAAGAGTAGGAGTCACTGTGATTGTTCACTGTACCGGTGTAGATAACGGCGCCAGATGTTTTATTGGTAATGACCAAGGTGTATCCATGTAGTTCTCCGGTCCCTTTGATGCTGCCTTCCACATGGAGACTGCTACCATTAGCAATACTCTCGTTAGCCATGGGTTCATTAATAGTGATCGTTGCCGTTGGCGTTTCTTCCTTCTTGCATGCCGTCATTAGCAAAACGATTGCTGATACTGTAAATAGGTTAAAAATTATTGTTTTCATTTTACGTTAGTTTTAATTAAATAATGAATGCCTAGCTGAACTACCCCGTTGCTTTTCACATTTCCATCATTCAATTTCTGAAAAATAGGTATGTTTAGTTGCGAACTGAGGAACCAGCGAGGTGTTAAATAGCTTGCGTTTAAACGCAATCCGGCGGTATAACCGGAATTGTTGTTACTGCCCAAATCAGATAGTAGGGAAGTACTTTTATCAAAGTACTCATAATACATGCCCGCTGCCCATAGAACGCGGTTTCCTCTAACCGAAGTGTAATGGCCGAGTTGGGCACTTGCAGTGAAGACATTGCCGAATTTGAATCCTATGGGATTCTTGGATCGGATAGTATAACTTGCTTCACTCAGACTCGACAGGCGTTCTTTGATTCGCTGTACCAAATTTATGGATAGCAATCCGTCCCAGGCTCCTGAACCGGGATACAGATTCTGAAAACCGTTGTCTGTTGAGGCATATTTCCCCGCCGGAATTTTCACTCCGCTTCCCACAGACAGGAAAGAGCATGTTGCACCCATGCTGTCCTTGCGATGAACAAGTATAGCATTCACGTAAGCATAGGGGTCTCCGATTCCGCTGATGATGTTTTTACCAAGATCTCTTTTTTGCACAGCGGTTTGGAGGGGCAGAGCTCCAATAAGCTGAAAACGTTGTCCCAATTGAACCCGCGTATACATCTCCTGCGACAAAATAGTTTCCCGGGAATGCCTTACCCCATGTAAATAAGAGGAAGACATACGGTTCACCGATCGCAATCCGATAACATGAAATCGTTCGTTTAAAAGCATTCCTGCCGACACATTGCTCCCTATTCCCCCGCAGATGTCACAAGAGAAACCATTCGGCGAAGCAAGCGTCAACAAGACTGCCGAAATAATTATTTTCATTAGGTATAGTATTGATTGTCAGTTAAAAAATGGACAATCAAAGACAGGGAGGATGAAAGATAGAATGATGAGGTTCGAAAGAATAATCAGTCGGTTTGACAATTATGGGCTTATCCGAACGGCTTTGAGCCGTTCTTATGATCCGGGTATGCTCAACAAAAATGTAACCGTCTGTATCCTCGAGCGACTTTAGTTTCTGTAACGATCGTGATTGGTTATCTTTTTTGGATTGAAGATGTTCCTCGGCCATTTTGAGCTTTTTAGCCAGAAAACATTTACCGTTACAATGTAAATTGGGTTTATCTTTATTGATACACTCCAAACGTGTAATCTCGCGCTGATTCATATAGAAATGGATCTGCCAGAAACAGGCATAGATGAATTTGCTCATGAAAAGAAGCACAAATCCGATGATCATTAATCCCCGCACCCCACAAAAGTATAAAAAATGAGTGCATAGCGAACAAAAAATTCCCTTTTCGGGTAGATTCAAAAAGTGGAAAGTGGAAAGTGGAAAGTTGAAAGTTGAAAGTTCAAAAGTTCAAATGTTCAACCCAGACGCACTTGAACGCCGCAGGTATTTTGAACTCTTTGAACGCGCAGCTTTTGAACGCCGCAGGCATCTTCTTTTGTCTTAAAGTCTTTTGTCTTTGAGCGACTCGCACTGAGCATGGTCGAAGTGAGCGGTCTATACTCAAATCCTTTCGGTAATTTTGCTCTATGTTGAATTTTGAGATTATCAATCCGACCCGAATAGTTTTTGGAAAGGATCAGCTGGATCGGCTGCCTGCGCTTTTGTGTGACATTGCACCATCTAAAAGAGTTTTGCTTGCCTATGGAGGGAGTAGCGCGGAACGTATTGGATTATTAAAACCAATCAGGGAAAAATTAGTTGGTTTTGAGCTTACCGAGTTTGGGGGTATTGAGGCGAATCCCGAATTTTCGACTTTGATGAGGGGGGTCGACTTGGCTCGTGAAAAAAGAGTTGACATAATACTAGCCATAGGTGGCGGCTCGGTCATCGACGGAGTTAAGTTCATGTCCGGTGCGTTTTATTACGAGGGAGATCCTTGGGATGTGCTGTTACGAAAGGAAGGATGTGTGTTTCAAAAAGCGTTGCCTTTTGGCACAGTTTTAACACTTCCGGCGACGGGCTCTGAAGCAAATTCGGGCGCAGTGGTAAGTCGCTCTGAACGCAGTGAAAAACTAACCATGGGCGGACCCTTGTTTTTCCCGAAATTCTCCTTTCTCGATCCAACGGTTGTGGCTTCTCTGCCCGAACGCCAGATTGCCAACGGCATTGTGGATGCCTTTATGCACACCTTGGAGCAATACCTTACCTATCCTACGGACAACCTACTTCAGGAACGACAAGCCGAGGCTATTCTTTGTACATTGATCGAGATCGCTCCAGGGGTAATGAAGGACCCCTCTGATTATGCCGCCGCATCCAATTTGATGTGGTGTGCCACTCACGCCTTAAACGGAAATTTACGCTGTGGCGTGCCTACAGATTGGGCCACTCATATGATCGGTCATGAACTGACTGCTTTTTATGGGATTGACCATGCGCGCACACTCGCTATTATCGGCCCCCGACTGTATGAAGATCAATTCGACAATAAAAAGCAAAAACTCGCACAATATGGCCTTCGGGTTTGGAATCTCGTTGGACCGGAAGAAGAATGTGCTCGATCAGCTATTCAAAAAACGGAAGAATTTTTTCAAACTCTTGGCATCAAAACCCGCATTTCGGACTACACCAAGGATTTTTCAGAGCTTCCTAAAAAAATTCGTCTTCGTTTCGAACAGAGAGGCTGGACAGCAATGGGCGAGCGACAAGCTATCACTCCCGAGCGCGTGGAGACGATAGTGAAGGCTGCACTTTAAACAATCTCGCTAATTGAACTTGTGTCCAAAGCTAATCAAATGAGATATATCTTCGCATAATGAAATACCTCATCGTTGGACTGGGAAATCCGGGGAGCAAATATGCCGAGACGCGCCACAACATCGGTTTCAAGGTGCTGGAGTCACTGGCGAAAGAATCAGGCGCTTCCTTTTCTTCGGGGAAGCATGCGGACCTTGCTGAGGTGAAGTATAAAAGTCGATCTCTCGTTTTGATTAAGCCGACCACATTTATGAACCTCTCAGGGAAAGCAGTCAATTATTGGATGCAAGGTGAGAAGATACCACGTGAAAATATATTGGTAATTACGGACGATCTGGCCTTGCCTTTCGGAAAGTTGAGGATGAAAGGTAAGGGTAGTGATGGTGGACATAATGGGTTGAAGGATATTCAAGCTGTACTGAATTCGCAGGAATATGCTCGTTTGCGTTTTGGTGTGGGTAATGATTTTCATAAAGGACAACAGGTAGATTATGTGCTGGGAGAGTGGAGCGAGGAAGAAAAAAAGACCCTGGAAGAGCGAATAGCCGTGGCTAAGGAGTTTGTGAAAGGATTTGTTACCATTGGATTGAATTTGACCATGACCAATTGGAACAACAAGTAAGGCATGAAGAGAGGCATTTTAGTATTTTTGCGCTAAGAAGGTTGACATGAAAAGAACGAAGATCGTTGAGGTATTAGCAAGTGGAGAGATCGGAAAAGAAATCCTTGTAAAAGGTTGGGTGCGTGCATTCAGAAGTAATCGCTTCGTGCAATTGAACGATGGGTCTACCATACATTCCTTGCAGGCGGTGGTCGATTTTGAGAAAGAAGAAGAAGCAGTTCTTAGGCGCATAACCACAGGAGCAGCTGTTGGCTTGAGGGGCGTTTTGGTTGCCTCGCAGGGATCCGGTCAGACGGTAGAACTTCAGGTCAGTGAAATCGAGATTATTGGTGATGCCAACGCGGAGGATGTCCAGCGCACGGTGATGCAGCCGAAACGCCATAGCATGGAGTTTTTGAGGGAACAGGCACATTTGCGTTTTAGAACGAATACATTTGGAGCCGTTTTCCGTATTAGGCACGCGGTTGCTTTTGCGATTCATAAATTTTTTAATGATCGCGGGTTCTTTTATCTGCACACTCCGATCATTACGGGCTCGGATGCAGAGGGTGCAGGTGAAATGTTTCGGGTCACAACGCTTGATCTAAAGAATCCCCCGTTGACAGATGATGGAAAGGTTGATTTCAAGGAGGATTTCTTCGGTAAATCGGTAAATCTTACGGTTTCCGGACAACTCGAAGCTGAACTTGCAGCGCTTGCTTTAGGTCAGGTGTACACCTTTGGACCAACGTTCCGTGCGGAGAATTCAAATACGTCCAGACATCTTGCCGAATTTTGGATGATTGAACCTGAAGTAGCATTCAATGACCTTCATGATAACATGAATTTGACGGAGGATTTTCTGAAGTTTATTTGTGCTTATGTCATGGAGAATTGTGTGGACGACCTGAAGTTCCTGAATGATCGGGAAGCGCAGGAACAAGCTCAAAAACCTCAAAATGAGCGAAATGATCTGTCGTTAGTCGAGCGTTTGCAGTTTGTGGTGAACAATAACTTCAAACGACTTACGTACACGGAAGCGATTGACATTTTAAAAAATTCTAATCCATATAAGAAGAAAAAATTCCGCTATGATGTGGAATGGGGAGTCGATCTTCAGAGTGAACATGAACGTTACCTTGTAGAAAAGGAATTTAAATGCCCGGTCATTCTCACCAATTATCCCGCGCAAATTAAGGCGTTTTATATGCGTCAGAATGAAGATGGGAAAACGGTCGCCGCTATGGACGTACTTTTCCCCGGTATTGGAGAGATCGTAGGCGGTTCTCAGCGTGAAGAACGTTTGGATGTGTTAAGAGAGAAGTGTGCTGATTTTCATATTCCGGAAGAAGAATTATGGTGGTACCTGGATACGCGTCGATTTGGCTCGGTTCCACATGCAGGGTTTGGATTGGGCTTCGAACGCATGATTATGTTCGTCACAGGAATGACTAATATTCGGGATGTGATTCCATTTCCACGCTCACCTCAAAACGCTGATTTTTAAAAAGATTAGTGCCTACGGCCTTCCAGAGTTCAAATGCTGCGCGTTCAAAAGCTGCGCGTTCAAAGAGTTCAAAATGCCTTCGGCGTTCAAAAAGTTCAAAATGCTGCGCGTTCAAGTGCGTCTGGGTTGAACATTTGAACCCTTGAACCCTTGAACCCTTGAACCCTTGAACCCTTGAACCTTTGAACCCTTGACCCCTTAAACCTTTGAACCCTTGAACCCTTGAACCCTTAAACCTTTGAACCCTTGAACCCTTGAACCCTTGAACCTTTTTGAACCCCTGAACTTTTAAACTTTTAAACTTTTAGATCTCAAATTTTTTCACTATCTTAAATCTGATGAAATAAATAAATAAAAAAGAGAGAATGGATAAAGTAAAACGATTTGAGGAATTAGATATTTGGAAAGAAAGTAGAGTATTGAGCAAGGACATTTATTATTTTTTCAAAACTAAAAATAATGGCTACGATAGACCCTTGTGTAATCAGATCATACGATCGAGCGGAAGTGTTGTAGACAACATCGCTGAAGGATTTGAGAGAGGCGGTAATAAAGAGTTTTTACAGTATCTTTGGATTTCTAAAGCTTCTGCGGGTGAATGCAGGTCCCAATTATACAGGGCATTAGACCAAGATGTTATAAGCGATGAAGAGTTTGATAATTTGAAATGTCGAGTTGAAATGTTGTCAGTTAAAATCTTTAAGTTTATCAAGTACCTTAAGGAGTCTGATTTCAAAGGACAGAAGTACAATAAATGAAATAATTAATTTTCACTTAAACCTTTGAACTCTTGAACCTTTGAACTCTTGAACCTTTGAACTCTTGAACCCTTGAACTCTTGAACCCTTGAACTCTTGAACTTTTGAACTTTTTTGAACCCTGAAATATTAAATGGCACTCAAACAGCACCTTATTCAGAAATTGGAGCAGCGTTTATCTCCTCAGCAAATACAGCTGATGAAATTATTGCAGGTTCCAACTATGGAATTGGATCAGCGCATCAAACAAGAGATTGAGGAAAATCCGGCATTGGAAGAAGGAGCAGATGTGGAAGATGAGTTTGAACATGATGACATTGATCAGGATTTTGATGAGGATGAACCCGAGTTTGACATCTCAGAGTATATTGATGAGGATGGTTCGGATTACAAAACGAAGGCAAATAACCATAGCAAGGATGATGAAGAACGTGTAATTCCGCTTTCCGGAGAGCAAACTTTTCAGGAGCTTCTCACCCAGCAATTACATTTGTTGGATTTGGATAACCGGCAGTTTATGATTGCGGATACGATCATAGGAAATTTGGATGAATCCGGCTATCTGAATCGTACCCTAGAAGCCATTGTAGATGACCTTGCGTTTTCTGCAAATATAATTGTCACTGAGGAGGAGGTAGAAGAAACTCTCAACTTGATTCAGGAGCTCGACCCGGCCGGAGTAGGCGCACGCAACCTAAAAGAGTGTTTATTGATTCAGATAAATCGCAAACAAAACGGCGATATTACGCGATATACAGCAAAAAAGATTCTGGAGGACTTCTTCGAGGAATTTACAAGAAAGCACTACGAAAAAATTGCCAAAAGGTTGGAGATTGAAGACGAGGATTTAAAAGAGGCTATTGATGAAATCTTGCGTTTAAACCCGAAACCGGGAGGTTCAATGCGGGAATCAGCCAAGAATTTTCAGCAGATTATTCCTGATTTTATGATTACTGAGTTTGAAGGAAGGTTGGAACTTTCCATCAACGGCAGAAATGCGCCTGAACTTAAAGTAAGCAGAGAATACGAACAAATGCTTCGTTCTTATGCGGAAGGGGCAAAAACCTCCAAATCGGATAAAGAAGCCCTCATGTTTGTCAAACAAAAATTGGATGGCGCAAAATGGTTTATTGATGCCATCCGTCAGCGTCAGTTCACCTTGTTAACTACCATGGAGGCTATTATGAAATTTCAATATGATTATTTCCTTACCGGAGATGAAACTAAGCTGAAGCCAATGATTCTTAAGGATATTGCAGAAATTGTGAATCTAGATATTTCCACTGTATCTCGGGTAGCAAATAGTAAATATGTACAAACCGGGTATGGTATATTTGCGCTCAAATACTTTTTCTCAGAGTCGCTATCGACGGATACGGGCGAGGAGGTTTCTACCAGAGAGGTAAAAAAAATTCTTTCAGAAGCTATCGAAGGAGAGAAAAAGCGAAGGCCTCTTACGGATGAAAAGCTTGCCGAACTCTTGAAGGAAAAGGGGTACAATATCGCCCGAAGAACAGTTGCAAAATATAGGGAACAGTTGAATATTCCGGTGGCACGCTTACGAAAAGAATTATGAAAATAACAGCACACATCCTCTCCTGGGTCTTTCTTCCGCTATTGATGCCCATATATGGATTGATTTTGGCAATGTATGTTCCATCAGAACCGCTAATTACCTCTTATTTTGAATCCCTCTATTATTTTCCGCCTGAAGCCAAAGAAGCGATTCTTTATATGTTCTTTATCTTTAGTGCATTAGCACCCGGATTTTCATTTTACCTCCTCAGAAAAAGGAAGGTAATTAATACCATTGATATGGAAAGTCAGGCAGAACGCACCATCCCTATGTTGATTATGTTGGCCTATTGTTTGTTGCTTTTTTTGTTGTTTCGCTATAAATTCCCGAATGCACAATTACCAAAATATATCTACGCTCTTCCCCTTGCCGGTGTTTTTGTAACGATTATTTTCTCTCTTATTAATCGTTGGATAAAAATTAGTTTACATGCCGGTGGGGCGGGTATTTTGACGGGATTCATCTTAGCTTATGCGATGGATCAACTTTATTTTCAGTTCTGGATTCTCATCTTTGCAATTGTGGCTTCCGGTTTGACCATTGCTGCACGTTTGTACTTGAACAAACATACACCTAAGGAGGTGTATACAGGGTGGTCTCTTGCAGTATTTATCACATTTACAATTGATTACTTCTATCCAATTACTTAAGATGATGAAATACATTAATAAGTCACTGCTATCGCTGGCGCTATTGTGTGTGCTGGTGGCTTGTGGTGTAATAAATGAAAAAAATAAGGGAAAGGGAATTAATCTTTTTACTGTTCAACAGGATAGGGATCTCGGTGCACAAGTGGCTTCGGAAATAGAGGGTAACCGACGAGAGTATCCGCTGCTCGATTCTGTGAAATATAAAGAGGTGTATTCGTATCTCTATAAAGTTCGAGATCATGTTTTGAATTCGGGGAAGGTAGATTTTAGAGACGAGTTTTCTTGGAGAGTACAAATTATACATGATGATCAGGTATTAAATGCTTTCTGTACTCCTGGGGGCTATATTTATGTTTATACGGGGCTTCTGAAATTCCTTGATTCTGAAGATCAACTTGCCGGGGTACTTGGTCACGAAATGGGTCATGCAGATATGCGCCACTCCACTCGGCAGATTACACAAATGTTTGGTGTTCAATTGCTTCTTGATGTGCTTGCGGGTAATCACAATGCAATCAAACAGGTGACCGGTGCTTTAATCGGTTTGAAGTTTTCACGCAATCATGAAATTGAAGCAGACGAACGTTCTGTGGTGTATTTATGTCCCACAACTTACAATGCTGACGGGGCCTCTGCCTTCTTTGAAAAGATTCAATCTATGGGTGGAGAAAAGATTCCTGAATTTTTAAGTACGCATCCGGATCCGGGAAACAGAATTGAGCATTATCAAAATTCTCGCATCATATTGGGGTGTAAAGGGGACAAGAATTATAAGACGGAATATCGGCAAATGCTCGATAAATTGCCCGGATAAGACTCAAAAACCGGAGCTTTAATTCTGTAGAATAATAATGTTCATCCGGCAAAGCCTACATTAAAGTTCAAGTCATACTCCTAAATCAACTGTTAACTGATTTTCTGTCTTGGTTACTTTTAACAATCCTTGTTTCGTTAGAGATTTAATGCTCACATCCCATTGCTTTCCACTTAAACCGGCTTTGGCTTTTAAAGAAACCAAATCCATTGACCCTTCATTTTGAACCATATCAAAGATCAATTTCTCGTTTTCGTTTAGTTCAAGTTTGTGCGACTTCACCTCCGGACGCATTTGAGGAAAGAACAGAACCTCCTGAATTGAAGGGTTATTGGTCAGGAACATAATCAAACGGTCCATGCCAATTCCCAACCCGGATGTTGGGGGCATGCCGTATTCCAACGCTCTCAGAAAGTCCTGATCGATGAACATGGCTTCGTCATCCCCACGTTCCGATAGTTTCAGTTGTTCTTCAAATCGCTCCCGCTGATCGATTGGATCGTTCAACTCAGAATACGCGTTCGCAATTTCTTTTCCGCACACCATCAATTCGAATCGTTCGGTTAATTCAGAATCATTTCGGTGTGTTTTACATAATGGTGACATTTCTTTGGGATAGTCTGTAATAAACGTCGGTTGAATATAATTTGCCTCACATTTTTCCCCGAAAATCTCGTCGATTAATTTTCCCTTTCCCATAGTAACGTCAACATCGAGTCCCATGCCTTTGGCGGTAACGAACAATTCTTCCTCTGTTTTTCCCGAAATATCAAACCCGGTAAATTCAAGGATGGCATCTCTCATCGTTATTCGCTTATATGGCGCTTTGAAGTCGATCTGGTGTTCTCCGAAAGTAGCTTGGGTTGTGCCATTTACAGCGAGCGAACAATACTCCAGTAGTTTTTCGGTAAAATCCATCATCCAATGATAGTCCTTGTACGCTACGTAAATTTCCATTGCTGTGAATTCCGGATTGTGTGTTCGATCCATTCCTTCGTTTCTGAAGTTTTTTGAGAACTCATACACGCCATCAAAGCCGCCAACAATAAGTCGTTTCAGGTACAACTCATTCGCAACTCTCATGTAGAGCGGAATGTCCAGTGCATTGTGATGTGTAACAAAAGGACGTGCAGACGCGCCTCCCGGTATGGCTTGAAGAATCGGAGTTTCCACTTCCATATAACCGGCATCATTAAAGAATTGGCGCATGGCATTAAAGAGTTTCGTGCGTTTCACGAATACATCTTTGACGTGTGGGTTAACAGCCAGGTCGGCGTACCGTTGACGGAAACGTTGCTCGGGATCCGTGAACGCATCGTGTATTTTTCCTTCTGCGTCGGTTTTAGGAAGTGGAAGGGGCTTGAGGGACTTACTTAACAAAGTAAATTCTTTTACATTCACGGAGATCTCACCAACCTGTGTTTTGAAGACGGTTCCTTTCACACCGATGAAATCACCAAGATCAAGGAGTTTTTTGAATACCTCATTGTAGAGCATTTTGTCTTCTCCCGGACACAGCTCGTCGCGATTGAAATACACTTGCAGTCTTCCGGTTGAATCCTGTAATTCCGCAAAAGAAGCCTTACCCATGACCCGCTGACTCATCATACGTCCGGCCAGACAAACTTCTTTGCCCTCCTGAAAATCCTCCTTGATCGATGAGGTATAGTCCGTAATCGAGTATAACGCTGCAGGATAAGGGTCGATACCCAACTCACGCAATTTTTTTAAGGTTTCTCTTCGCTGTAATTCAAGATCAGAAAGTTCGAAAACGCTCATGGTTAAAATTTTGAGGTGCAAAGATAAGGAATCGACCAATAAATAAATCCTTGTTTCATGTTCCATGTTCCATGTTCTTTCTTCTATCTTTACCCCATGGATTTCAATGTCGCTAAAGCCCTTCATATCATTTTTGTGGTTAGCTGGTTTGCCGGTTTGTTCTATATGGTTCGTCTGTTTATATATCATACTGAAGCGCAACAACGCCCCGAATTAGAGCGCCGAATACTCTCGGAACAATTTGAATTGATGGAAAAAAAACTTTGGTGGATTATTACCACGCCTGCGATGGTGTTAACTGTAGTTTTTGGCACATGGATGATTCTCTTGAATCCGAACTATTACTTATCGCAAGGGTGGATGCACCTGAAATTGGGTTTTGTGGTCGTTCTTTTGATTTATCATTTTCTATGTCAAAAGATTATGAATGACCTAAGAAAAGGACAGTTCAACTGGAAATCCAACGGACTCAGAATTTGGAACGAAGTGGCAACACTTATTTTGGTCGCGGTGGTGTTTTTGGTGGTGATGAAAGATTCGTTGAATTGGATCAAAGGCACCGTAGGGTTTTTTGCTGTGGCCATCGGTTTGATGATGGGGATAAAGTTGTATAAACGCATTAGAAACGTTTAGACTTTACTTGATTCACTGTGCCGGTTGGTTCTTTTCAATCAATGCAATTACCTCGAGCTTCAATTTCGGAAGGTGATTTGTAAGAATAGACCAAATGGTTTCATCTGAAATATTATCGTAAGCGTGTATCACCTGGTTGCGCAGACCAATGATTGCTTTTGAATTACAAATTTCAGCTGTGTATTTTTCATCCCGCGTAATTTATCTCACGGATAACAACTTATGAGATCAATTTCAAAGTACAACTTTCATACAGCGTAAAGGAAGTTTTGAGCGGAGATGCGGTTCGCGACAGCATAGGCTGGAGCAAAAGAACAAAAGCACGAAGCGAAAAAACTGACTGATCCGAAGGAAACGCCTTATGAAAGTTGAAAAGCAGTTTTTGCATCCTTTTTTCTGCTTTGGCAAAAAAGGATGGTGAAGAAATCTTTTTCATCTTCTCCGAAAAAGCATTCTATTTCCTCAATAGCCAATTGAATATCATAGAGCCATTTCAGAATTCGTTCATCCATAAAGAAGTTTCTTGTTTTTGTTGATTGAATTAATCAACACCGGATTTTTTAACGTTTGTTCTTCAATCAGATCCACTTCTCGTCCCAGTAATTCCTCGAGTGTTTGCTTCAAGTGAAGATAATTATCAAAATAGTTCGTCAAATCGAAAGGCTTAAATTTTACGAGCAAATCAATATCACTTTCTTTTTTGAATTTTGAATTCAAGGCTGACCCGAAGAGGTACATTTTGTCTACGTTATGAAGTAAACAGATTGTTTTGATGTGCTCTATATGTTCATCTACGATTCCCACTGAAACAAAGGTAATTAAAAAATAGGCGTTTTAAATACCAAAATTCGTTCGACCAAATTGATGTATTTCCTTGTCGTTTCTCTCAAAACGAAATGAGGAGCGGTGTAACGGTGATTACTGATTCTGGTGAAAAATTTTTCGGTTTTCAATAAGTCATCCCAAAGTGCCAGAGAGGAAGCGTATTCATATAGCCGTATTCGATATCATCTTTTACCAGATAGGCGTTTGACTCATTCGCGATTTGTTTTTTTGTTTTTGTTCTGCCACCAACTTCAAAAACGAAATCCTCAATTTGAAAATCTCCCGCACTGTGTGAGTAAACGACATGCTCCAGACTCATTTGATTCAGAAAAAAGGTTTCACGTAGATTTCCGGTATCCGTTGCATTCGAACCAATTGCGTACATCAAATTCGGGTTGTCGAGGTAAATTTTTTCTACCTTCCCGAGTTGACGTATTCCTCCGCTCCGTTCTCTTATTTGCTGAATAATTCCTGCCTTTTCAAAGTAATGTAAAAATTCAACTATTTGATTTCGGTGCACACCTATCAATTCAGAGATCTTGCTGAAATTAGGCTTGAACGGTACACTCCTGGCTATGATGGATAGCAATAGTTTCATTTTTAATGCGGTACTCACATTCATTCTGGCGTACATAGGAATGTCGGTTTCGATAGTCATGTTCAACACATTGGTCAATCTTTCATGGTAATCAGGCTCCCTCCAGAAAGGGTAATATCCTTCACGCAAGTAATTTTTGAAATGCATTAGGGGAAATTCAACATCATTCAATTCTACCTGATGCTCAAGGATTTCACTTAACGTGTAAGCTTGGATATTTTGACCTAAAGTCAGATTGAGGTATTCACGAAATGATAACCCTTGTAACTCATAACGGATCACACGTCTACTCAAATCATCAGTGCCTTTATAAATGTCCAGAACTGATGATCCGGTGACAACAATCTTTAATTGTGGAAGATTGTCATACATCATTTTGATCTCTTGTGACCAATTAGGGTATTTGTGAATTTCATCAATAAACAGTTGGTTTCCACCGTTGATATGAAATTGATGGGCTAGTTCAAACAGAGAGTTTGTTGCAAAATAAAAATCATCTGCGCTCAAATAAAGCGTGTAGAGTTTATCACAATTCAGTTTAATATGTTGCAGTAATAAGGTCGTTTTTCCAACACCTCTGCCTCCAAGGAGTGCAATAAGCCGGTTGTTCCAGTTTATTCGGTGGTGCAGATAGCGAAGTTGCTTGGTTTCTGTTCGGTTGAGTAATGCCTGAAATTGTGCATTTAATCGTTCCATTTGTTTGATATAAATAAGCTATATAAAAGTAGCAATAAAATATAAAAATGCAAAAATAAAATAGCAATAAAGCAAATAATCGCTACAATGAATAAGCGAAAAATGACAAATGATCACTTTATTTTTCAGTATCTTTAAACCCAAATTGAACAAACATGTATAATAACATACTTATCGAACAAAGGGGACAAATTCAGATTGTTACGATTAATCGTCCATCACAATTAAACGCATTGAATACAGAAACCATTGCCGAATTGCATCAGGCACTGGATCATGCGAACAATGATAAGTCGACAGGTGTGGTGATTCTTACAGGTTCCGGTGAAAAGTCCTTTGTAGCCGGAGCTGATATCAAGGAATTTGCGGATTTCACGATTGCAGAAGGAGGGCAACTTGCGCTGAGCGGACAAAAATTGCTCTTTAGTTTTATCGAAAACATGACTACTCCTGTTATCGCGGCAGTGAATGGATTTGCTTTGGGCGGTGGACTGGAACTGGCCATGGCTTCGCATATTCGACTTGCTTCTTCAAGCGCGCGCATGGGTTTACCGGAGGTGTCACTAGGTGTGATACCCGGCTATGGTGGCACACAACGGTTGGCCCAATTGGTTGGGCGAGGTAAAGCCAATGAACTGGTCTTTACAGCCGGTATGATTAAGGCGGATGAGGCTTTGGCTTGGGGCCTCGTAAATCATGTGGTGGAACCGGAAGAATTGCTCCCTAAAGCGGAAGAAATTGCGAATAAGATTCTGGCCAATTCTCCAACGGCCATTGCCTCGGCAATCCGTTCGATAAATGCAAATTTCGAGGATGGAGTGAATGGGTTCGAAACGGAGATTGAAGAATTTGGCAAATGTTTTGGTACGGCTGATTTCAAAGAAGGTACAACCGCTTTCCTGGAAAAACGAAAACCGAATTTCAGAGGGTAAATGTCGAACCCGATCCGTAAATTATTGGGTCAAACGGCAGTTTACGGACTGTCGAGTATCGTTGGAAGGCTCCTCAATTACCTGCTTGTTCCACTTTATACGCAAGTTTTTGCGCATCCATCACACTATGGTGTAGTTTCGGAATTGTATGCATGGGTTGCCTTTTTGATCGTATTTCTGACCTTCGGAATGGAAACGGCTTATTTCCGCTTTTTACAAGACCATGAGGATAAGGAAAAAGTTTTCCTCAATGGCTTTCTCACCGTTATAGGTGTCAATGTGTTGTTTTTTCTGGGGTTGTTGTATTTCAATCAGGACATAGCCGATCTGATGTTGTATTCAAATCATAACGAATACATTATTTTGCTTGGAGCAATCGTCTGTATCGATGCAATCGCCGCCTTACCGCTTGCCAAATTAAGAGCAGATAACAAAGCTTTACAATTTGCTTCGATTCAGTTTACATCCATAGGGGTAAATGTGGGGCTGAACTTATTCCTGATGCTGTATCTCTTCGACCCTGCAAGACCGGAGGAAGGAGTATTATTTATTCTATTCGCCAACTTACTTGCTTCTCTTGTAAAACCACTGTTGCTTTACAAGGATTTTCTTTCGATTCGATTGCAATTTGATGTTCAACTTGCCAAAATGATGTTCTTGTATGCGATCCCACTCGTCTTTGCAGGATTTGCAGGAATAGTTAACGAAACAATTGACCGAATTCTTCTAAAGCATATGATTTATGATGAATTTGATCCTTCATCACTGATTAGGGCCGAAACGCAGGTGGGAATCTATAGTGCTTGCTATAAACTGGCGATGCTCGTTACCATTCTTCTGCAGGCATATCGTTATGCAGCTGAACCCTTCTTTTTTGCCCAATTGAAGAATGAGGAAAAGAATAAAGTGTATGCCAGGGTGATGAACTTATTTGTGGCGATGGTCTGCTTGGTGTTTCTTATTGTGTCGCTGAATATTGACATTTTCAAATATTTTATCCGGAACGACTCCTATTGGATAGGCTTGGGAGTGGTACCTATCCTTCTCGTTGCTAATGTGTTTCTAGGGATTTATTACAACCAAAGCATCTGGTACAAGTTGAGTGGACAAACCCGTTTTGGAGCATACATCGCCATTAGTGGTGCAGCGCTGACCATTTTGATTAATGTGCTTTTTATTCCGACCTACGGATTTTACGCTAGTGCCTGGGCAACGTTGATCGTTTATGCATTTCAAATGGTATTATCTTATATTTTAGGCCAACGTTACTATCCGATACACTATAATTTACGCAAATTTTTTCTTTATTTCGGTACGGCTTTACTGATCTATTTCTTGCTGAATGTCATCGATTTTACGGATCCGTATGTCCGCTTTGGGATTCACAATGTGTTCATTATACTGTATGTCATGCTCGTTTATTCGTTTGAGCGAAGCTCCCTGTACAAAGCTTGAAGTTGTTAATTGCTTTGTTGATTACTACTCAAAAGCCGACGAATTGAGGTCGGAGAAATACCTAATTTTGATTTATTTCAAAGATTAATGCAGGTAAAGGTTAAGAATGTTTCCGGAAATAGTTTGCCCGCTTATGAAACCAACTCATCAGCTGGAATGGATGTGCGTGCCGTATTGCAGGAGCCCCTTCGTCTTAAGTCTCTTGAACGGGCGCTGGTGAAAACGGGTTTGTTTCTTGAAATCCCCAATGGATATGAATGCCAGGTGCGTCCGCGAAGCGGGTTGGCTTTGAAAAAAGGAATAACGGTGCTCAATACTCCCGGAACGATCGATGCGGATTACAGGGGTGAAGTGGGTGTAATTCTTGTGAATCTATCCTCTGAAGAAGTAGTAATCGAACATGGTGATCGCATTGCCCAGTTGGTATTTGCTAAGGTAGAGCAGGCACAGTGGACAGAAGCTAATGAGTTGACCGAGACGCAACGAGGTACGGGAGGATTTGGAAGTACGGGAGTGAAGTAATTAGGAATTGAAAATAAGGAAAGGTGTAAACAGAACTGAAACCTAAACACCAATCCCAAATTAAGCATTTGTAATATGAAAGTAATTGTACCAATGGCAGGAAGAGGAAGCAGATTGCGACCGCATACGCTAACCGTTCCAAAGCCACTTGTACCTGTTGGGGGAAAGCCTATCGTGCATCGGTTGGTGGAAGATATCGCTTCCGTATGTACAGAAAAAATTACGGAGATCGCCTTTGTAATCGGTGATTTTGGTCAGGAAACGGAAAAGGAACTAGTGGCTGTCGCAGAAAAGCTGGGAGCAAAAGGTTCGATTCATTATCAGGATCAGCCACTGGGCACAGCGCATGCGGTACTTTGTGCTAAAGATAAATTAGAAGGGCCTGTTGTTGTGGCTTTTGCGGATACGCTCTTTAAGGCTAACTTTAAGATTGATCCGAAGGATGACGGCATTCTTTGGGTAAAGCAAATTGACGATCCAAGTGCCTTCGGTGTGATCAAAATGAACGAGCAAGGCGAGATCATCGACTTTGTCGAAAAACCGAAGGAATTTGTTTCAGATCTCGCGATGATCGGGATCTATTATTTTCGGGATGGTGAACGCTTGCGCAAGGAGCTCGAATACCTGATCGAAAATAGGGTCGTTAAGGGTGGAGAGTACCAATTACCGGACGCATTGCGAAGACTGACGGAAGCAGGATATAAATTCAAGCCGGGAGAGGTTAACGAATGGCTCGATTGCGGTAATAAAGAAGTAACAGTGTATACCAATCAGCGCGTGTTGGAATTTGATTACGATGAAAACCGATTGATGGTATCTGCCTCCGCACATATTCACGATTCGGTCATTATTCCACCGTGTTTTATTGGTGATGACGTCCTGATTGAGAATTCAGTGGTTGGTCCGCACGTATCACTGGGTGAGGGAACAAAAGTGATCGGATCCATTTTGTCCAATTCGATTATTCAGCAGCATTCCTCCATAAGGAAGGCTGTGATTGCGAATTCGATGATCGGCTCCCATGTTTCGTTCAACGGAAGAGCCCGTGATCTGAGTATGGGAGATTATTCCTCCGTTGAAGAATGAGAAAACACTTCTTCATAACATTTTTGTTGGTCTATGTCCTTTCCGCTTGTTTTACCAAGCGAAAGACAGAGCTTGTGCAGTTTTCCACAGCTGAATTTCCATACATCGAATCTTTCCATGAGGGAGTGCGTTTAAAGCTTCGTGGTCAATACAATGAAGCGATAACCTCATTCGAAAAGTGTTTGCAATGGAAGTCCGATCAGGATGCGGTGTATTATGCGCTGTCTGAATTGTATCTCCTTAAAAATGAACCGCAACGATCAGCAGAATATATCCAGAAAGCAGCGTTGTTAGATCCGAACAACAAATGGTATATTCAAGAATTGGCTTTCATGTATTTTGAGCAGGGTAAGTATTCGGAGGCGATCAAGCAGTTTGGAAAGTTGTTAAAACTGGAACCACAAAATGTAGAATGGCTATACGGATACGCCGAGAGTTTGTCGAAAGTTGGAAAAACGACAGAAGCCATCAAAGCACTGGATCGCACCGAAGAACAAGTAGGGGTTCAGCCCGAACTTTCCATCCAAAAATTCCAATTATACCTCGAGTCGAAGCAGGTCGAAAGGGGTATTGCCGAGATTCAAAAAGCACTGAAGCTCTTTCCGGAAGATCCCGCATTATTAGGGGTGCTGGTGGATTATTATTTCCAGACAAAACAGGAGTCCAAGGCGCTGGAAGTGCTCGAAACTCTTGTTAAAATGAATCCAAATAATGGTAGAGCTCACCTCGCATTGGCCGATGTGTACCGTCAACAGGGGAGAGTGAAGGACTCCTATAGGGAATTAAAATTTGCATTCCTGAGCGACGATGTGGATATAGACACGAAAATGAAGATTCTAATCAATTTTCAGGAAATGAATTTCAAGATCGAGCCGGAGATCTTTGAATTGGTGGATATAATGGTCACTAAGTATCCGACGGAAGCTAAAGCACATTCCATTCACGGTGATTACCTTAATGATGCAGGAAAATCCTCCGAAGCGTTAAGTGCGTACAAAGAAGCGCTTAAATATGACAAAAAGGAATATCCGATCTGGAAACAGGTGCTGATCATGGAATATGAATCTTCGAGTTTTGAAGAACTTTATCAGGACAGCAAGGTTTGCCTTGAGTATTTTCCAAGTATACCAACAGTTTATTTGCTCAATGGAATTGGAGCTAACCAAACCCGCAGATTTCGTGAGGCACTTGCTACTTTGGATACGGGCAAAGAATGGATTGTTAATGACGTAAAGCTTGAGGCTGAATTTTATGGTCAGATGGGAGAAGCACAGTTCGGACTACTCAACTTTAAAGATGGAAAAGTCAATTTTGAGAAGGCCATGCAACTCGACCCCTCGAGTATGTTATTGAAGAATAATTATGCCTACCAGTTGGCTTTAGCGAAGACGGATCTCACAAAAGCGGAGGAATTGATCGATATAGTTATTATAAAGGAAGGTTCTGTCGGTCAGTTTCTAGATACCAAGGGCTGGATTTTTTTCCAGATGGGTAAATACAATGAGTCTGTTAGGATGCTCGAAGACGCATACCATGCCCAACCATCCGACAAATATATTGTTGAGCACCTGGGAGATGCTCACGCGAAAAATGGCGATATCAACGCTGCACTTGAATACTGGAAGCGCGCATTAGAATTGGGCTCAGAGAATAAAGTGCTCAGGAAGAAAATTGAAAAAAAGGAGTATTATGATCCGACCTACTAAATTTCTCTTTGCTGCCGGAATACTTCTCCTAGTTGCTTGCGCCAAACAAATGACTGATACTGAAAGGCAACGGCTTCCCAGAAAAAAAACGCGCGAACTGGTTGATCTGATGGATAGCCTTTCACATAAAAGGCCGCAATTCTTCTACTCCAAGATCGAAACAGATTTTTCGGATACAAACTCCAATATCAGTTTTAAAACCTCGATTCGAATGGTTAAGGACAGCGCTATCAATGCGTTGATCACATATGCTGCAATACCCATTGTGAATTCGATGATTACTCAAGATTCGGTGACTGTGGTGAATAAACGTGAAAAATGCGTGATAATTCAAAGTTTTAGCTACATTAAGGATAATTTTGGGGTGGATTTTAATTATCGAAATGTAGAGGAACTTATTCTTGGAATGCCACTGGATTACGATACTGCGCAAAAGTATTTTCAAATTCATGATCCCTACAATTATATCATTTCATCTCACAAAAAGAGGGAAATTAAACGATTGGATCGCCAAGACAAGAATCTGAAAGATGACATCATAATCAAATATTTTCTGTCGGATTCTCTGTCCGCGCTTAAAGGAATGTTCATCGAAAGTCCGTCAGACAGTACATCTATCCGAGTGGATTATTTGTCAAGGGAACTCGTACAGAAATACAATGTGCCCAAAGAAGTATATATCGTGATTACCTCACCGCGTAATCAGATGCGTATCAATTTGAAATATAATAAAATTGAAATTGATGAACCTCAACCGTTACATCTTGTAATACCGGAAGGCTATGGTACGTGTAATTAGATCCCTTTGTTTGAGTCTGTTAATGCTATCTGCATTTTGCGTAGGAGCTCAATCAAGTGAAAAGTTAAAAAAGGAGCAACAGCGTCTCGAGAAAAAAATCTCCAATACGAAATCCTTGTTGCGGAAGACAAAAAACAATACAGAAGCCACGCTAAACTCACTCCGTCTGATTGATAACCAGATCAGACTCCGTGAAGAGCTTGTATCAAATTTTGATAACCAGGTCCGATCATCAGAGGTTCGCATCAGGCAAAAAGAAATGGAGATCGAAAATTTACAAGCGCAAATCAAAAAATTGAAGGATCAATACCGGAAATTGCTTTTGTATGCCTACAAACACCGCAATAAGTATGGTAAAATGATGTTTATTGTTTCGGCATCTGATTATTATGAGGCAAAAAAGCGCAGTTCGTATATGGAAAAGGTTGCTGAGATCCAGAAAAAGCATTTCAATATGATTCGCAGACATCAGCAGTTGATAGGTGAACAAATAATGGAGATAAGTAAGGATCGAAACCTGAAAGTTCAGATTCTGGAAGAAAAGAAACAGGAAAAGGTAACGATCGAAAAAGACAAGAAAAAGCAGGAAGCAATCTACAATAAATTCCGCCAGGAAGAAGGTAAGCTGATGGCGCAATTGAAGGAAGACGAACGTAAGAAGGAAGTGCTTAAGCAACAGATCAGTGCCGCAATTCGTAAGGAGATAGCCTTAGCGGAGGAAAAAAGACGAAAGGCAGAGGCAGCTGCATTGGCAGCGAGTAAGAAGGCAACGGCAAGCGTTTCGACCACCGAAAGTGTAGGAGCTTCCGGCACATCGGCAGTTGTTCCGGAAAAGAAAGAGGTTGTATATGCTGAAACGAAGGAATCCGCTGCTTTGAGCAGGAGCTTTGAAGGAAACAAAGGCAAACTGCCCTGGCCGGTCGAAAAAGGGGCTGTTACTGAAGGGTATGGTCGAAATGCACACCCTAGTTTGGACAATGTCTATACCCACAATAATGGAATTGACATTACCTCTCCGAGAGGGTCAACGGTGAGATCAGTTTTCGAAGGTGAAGTAACTAGTGTACTCAATATACCGGGAGCGGGAAAAGTGGTGATTATTAAACATGGCAATTACCGAACCGTTTATAGTAATCTTCAGGAAACGTATGTAAGGGCAGGATCTAAGGTCTCTACCAAACAAGCGATTGGTGCGCTTTTGATTAAGGAGGGCGAAAGTGTGGTCCACTTTGAAATACATCAGGTACTTGGAACTGCTGTTCAATGCCTTAATCCTTCGCTTTGGGTGTCACGGTGAACCAACTTTAGGCATAATAACTTCCATTTCGCTTCACCTCTAATTTTTCCCTCCTTGGGGAGGGACACAGGGAGAGGGGTACTGATTACATTGAAGTGGAGAGATCGAAATACAGTGTGAGTGTGAGTGTGAGTGTGAGTGTGTAGCAGGATTCTCCTCCCCACTTCGGTACACTCAGTGCTTCCCCTCAGTCCCCCTCTTCAGGGGGAGGTCTTAATTCCCTCCTTGGGGAGGGATACAGGGAGGGGTGCTGATTACATTGAAGTTGAGACATCGAAATACAGTGTGAGTGTATCCTCAAATCTTTGAATTGGCCGCTTCTAACAATCTGTTATACTTCTCCAGCAGGTCGTAGTATTTGGTACGCCAATATTCAGCATCCTTTTTTAAAGGAGTGTACGATTGCATAAAGGGCTCTTCA
>JBIKYP010000103.1:0-7080 GCA_044355195.1 Crocinitomicaceae bacterium
CGAAAGAAATTTATCCTCTTGCGCTTTTGAATAATTCTTAAAAGAAAGAAAGAGGCAGAAGCCGGTTAATACCATCAAGACCAAGGAGTATTTAGTGCGTTTCTTTGAGATTTGAACAAGTTCGGATATTAAATAAGCAACAAAAGGAATAGCTACCATTGCTAATGGAGCCCTAAATCTGGCCAAAACATAAAATCCAAGCATAATAAATAGATGGAAAATGATAGCCACATAAAGAGAATAAGCAGACTTTCTCCTGAAAACAGATAAGATCAAACCCGCAAGTGCAAGCGGTGCGATAATAAAGAAGTCAAATAAATAAGATTGGAGCGACTTAAAGTTTTCTTTGTAGAGATAAAAGTTTTCGTTGTTTGGATATTCATATCCCATCCAGAGCGTCCTTAATTTTTGGTAAAGAAGATCGATGATGGAACCTATTCCCGTATGGGTGCCTAACGTAACCCTTATAGCATCGCCCATACTGTTATATCCTTGTTCAAGTAGCGGTGCATGAAGTGATGCCTGAGGATACCAACTTGCATAGGACACGGATGGATTTGCATTCGGAACAATGAATGTAACCGGACCAACACTACTCATGCTGAAAAGAGGACATCCAACATAAAGATTTCGAATTAAAACCGGCGAAATAAGCAACAAGAACCCCAGGAAACACATGCTTAATTTCTTAAAGACCAAACGGTACTGCTTTCCGTTTAAATAGAAAGCCAGTGCAAAACTGATGAGGAGAAAAAGAACAAATGTAGATTGCATTAAATAAGCAAAACCAAACACCGTTCCTGCAATAAAATAAATTTTGGGAGTATTGAATTTCAAGATCCTGTCTAAGATATAGACGAGCAGGATAGTCAGGAAAACACTCCATGATGTTCGCAATAAAATAAGTTCATTATAAAGCAGAATACCGCAAAACAAATAAATGAGACCTGAAAACAACGACGCCGAATACCCAAAATTTGATTTAGTGACAAGCATCAACAAAATCCCTCCGGCAATTCCTAAAAGCAGCTGTAGCGTAAGCATGGTGTGAACGGGATCCAATCCTAATTCGATGAAAAAAGCCAACAGATAAGGATACAGAGGTTCTTGATGAAAAACCTTCTCCTTATACCATTTGTTCCATAAAAGTTGACCCGCAACAATAGAATCTGAAGAAGATTTAGCAGCTAGTTCATATGTTAGAGCTTCTTTGGGATGTCTCTTAAAATAGTCATTTGCGAAATCCAGGTGCCAGGAGTGATAAGGGTGAACCGGTCGGTCTTGTAACCAATCTTGGGGAAGTTTTTTTGCCCAATCCAGAAAGAAATAATTATCGGTTTCCGTCCCCAAATACTGGTCATACAAGAGAGAATCTTTAAAATTGGTGTACAAGGAATATCTGGAGCCGGCATAAATGAGCGCCATCATAAGCAGTATCCAATGAAAACGCAACTTGACAAAGCGCTCAAGCCAACTTTCACTTATAGTTTCACTGTTCGGAATTTCTTCATTCAACTTATCGGAAATCTGAATAGGTTTTCCGGGCTTTGTATGCGAGTTTTTCTTTTGGGTTCGATTTGTTTTTGCTTTATTATTTTTACTCATAGTGAAATACCTTAATAAATTGGTATTCAAAAGGTTAATTTTCGAACATAAAAGCGAAAAAACTTATATTATATTTTCAATAATCATAGCGGAAGCACCTCCACCACCATTGCAAATCCCTGCGCCTCCATATCGTGCATTGTTCTGCTTGAGAACGTTGATAAGCGTAACAAGAATTCTGGATCCCGAATTACCGAGCGGATGACCCAATGCAACCGCTCCACCATTGACATCCACTTTTGAAGGGTCAATCCCAAGTAATTGAGTATTCACAATACCTACAACGGAGAAAGCTTCGTTCAATTCCCAGAAATCTATGTCGCTAACCGATAAACCGGCTTTCTCTAATGCCTTTGGAACTGCCTTCGCAGGTGCTGTTGTAAACCAAACCGGCTCTTGAGCCGCATCTGCGTAACTACAAATCTTAGCCAAAGGTTTTAATCCAAATTTATGGACGGCTTCTTCGGATGCTAGAATTAATGCGGATGCTCCATCATTCAATTTAGATGCATTTGCTGCCGTAATCGTGCCTTCTTTGTCAAACGCCGGTCGTAAAGTAGGGATTTTATCTAATTGTACATTCTTAAATTCTTCGTCTTCACCAACCAATAATGGTTCTCCTTTCCGCTGAGGAACAGATACAGGCACAACTTCTTCACTAAATTTTCCTAATTTCCATGCATCAGCTGATTTCTGGTAAGAAGCTATTGCAAAGGTATCCTGATCTTCACGAGTGATTTTATGTTCTTTGGCGCACACTTCAGCACACGCACCCATTGTGGTGTTGTTGTACACATCGAGCAAGCCATCCTTCGTTATTCCGTCGAGCATATTAATGTTGCCGAATTTTGTACCATTTCTTCCGTTGAGGTAATGTGGTACTTGTGACATACTTTCCATTCCACCGGCCACAACAATGTGGTTATCACCTGACATTATGGTTTGAGCTCCAAGCATAACAGATTTCATGCCCGAGGCACATACTTTATTTACGGTTGTACAAGGAACATTCTCGCCCAATCCGGCAGCTATAGCCGCTTGACGTGCCGGAGCCTGACCAACACCCGCCTGTAAAACATTGCCCATAAATACTTCATCGACCCAGGAGGGATCAATGTTGGCTTTTGAAAGAGCACCTTTAATGGCTGTAGCGCCTAATTCAGTAGCCTGAATTCCTGATAAGCTTCCCATCATTGACCCAATAGGGGTCCTCGCTGCGGCAACGATATAAACAATTTTTGACATTTTTTCGATCTATTTAGCTCGACGAAGTTAACAAAAAGCAACTATTCGAAAACTTTTTGGTTTAACGGATTTTCGAATAAATGATAGATTTACGCCCTAAAAAGTGTGATTTCATGAACAATATATTTTTAGCGCTATTCTGTGTAAATATATGTTTCTTTTGCGCGTGGGGGCTAGATAGTCTAAAGACGGATTCTTTTAAGATAACTTTCTTAATTTCGCTCTCACTGTGTACTTAAGCTCGGACATATCCTTTTGGTGGCTCTTTCCCTGGTTCGCGTGTTGCGGATTAATAAGCTGGTACTTTTATCGCCATAACAAATGGTTCCAAGGCTTATCTCCATTAACCAGGAATTTATTGATGTTCCTTCGTGTTTCCGTGATGTTTTTTGTCGGAGTCCTGTTGTTTGGATTCTTGCTCCGGACAACATTTTATCGGTCCGAAAAACCTGTGGTTGTCTTGCTGACTGATCGTTCGGCATCCATGCTGAATTATCGGGACAGCAATGAGATTCCCGGGAACCTAAAAATGCTTCGTAAGGAATTACAAGATAGATTGTCCGACAAGTATGAGTTGGTTGAAATGTCAGTTGGTACGGATGCAAAATATGAAGCACAGCAATCATTCAATGACGGTAATTCTGCGCTATCAAAGGGTTTTGCTAAAATAAATGCGGACTATTACAATCGAAATGTAGGGGCGGTACTTTTTGTTTCAGATGGTAATTTCAATAGCGGAATCCACCCGATGTATGAAGCTGAAAAAATTAGTTTTACACCTGTCTATACCCTGCTTGTTGGAGATACGATTCCCAAGAGAGATCACTACATAAAAAATGTGGGTGTTAATGATGTAGCCTTTCTCAAAAACAAATTTCCGGTGGAAGTCGATTTGGAGGGAATTAAAATGGGGAAAGGAACTACAACAGTTTCAATTGTACATAATGGAAAAACTGTTGCTAGTCAAAGTATTTACTATAAAGATGGGAATGAAGATTTTGAACATGTAACGTTTGTTATTGATGCGGAAAAGGTCGGTTTTCAATCCTATAATGTCGTCTTAAAGCGGGAATCAAACGAGTCAAATTACCAAAACAACATTCGCTCTTTCTACGTAGAAATTTTAGATGCCAGAAGCAAAATTCTGATTCTTTCGGGTGCGCCACATCCTGATATTTCGGCGTTTATGGAATCACTCGGAAATGATAATAATCTTGAGGTTTCAAGCACTTTGACAAAAGATTGGGATCGACAGTTGAGTAATGTCAATTTGGTTATCTGGCACGAACCGGGAATAAGTTACAGTCCTGAAATTCATGATGTCTTGTTAAAAAAGGCTGTTCCACTCTTGTTTTGCATTGGTCCAAATACCGGTTCCGTTATTGTAGGTAAACTGCATATCGGGCTACAGGTGAATGGCTCAGGTCAGTTTGATGAAATTCAGGGTTCTTGGAACGAGGACTTCAATCTATTTGACATATCACCTGAATTAAAAAGATCTATCTCCTTTTATCCACCCTTAAAAAGTAAATTCGGACAGATTGGATTGTCGGGCAGCAATGATATCGCTATTTTTCAACGGGTAGGACCGGTTTTAAAGAAAGACCCCCTGGTTTATTTCGGATCACATAATCAAAAGAAATTCGGAGTGATTTTTGGAGAAGGTATTTGGAAATGGCGCATGAATGAATACCTTAGAACCAAATCTTTCGATGCCTATAATGAACTGATTCACCAAATCACGCAGTATTTATTGGTCAAACAAAATGCATCTAACTTACAAGTACAATTCCCCAAAAGATTTACAAAAGATGAAGAAGTTATTGTAAATGCGACAGTGTACAACCAATCTCTTCAAAAGATAACCACACCAAAAGTTCGAATGACGATTACGAATGAAAAGGGGAGGGTGTTAAACCGTGATTTTGCTCAAGCAAACGATATGTATAGGCTGACTCTGGGAAAACTTGATCCCGGTAAATACCTTTGGTCGGCAACAACTTCTTTTAACGGAAAAACATTCAGGAAGTCAGGCGAATTTGTTGTTGAGGATGTAGCTTTGGAAAAGCTGAACAGTTCATCTAACGGACAACTTATGAAGCAATTAGCTATTCGCACCGGTGGGGAGTTTCGTTTTTTAAATGCGTATAACAAAACGATTGAGGATTTATTGAACAGAGAAGATATTACTAACGTCTCTTATGAGGAGACGGAATTTAACGACCTTATAGATCTTAAGATTCTTTTCCTCCTCATTTTTATGCTGCTTTCTTCGGAATGGTTTATTCGCAAGTGGCTTGGTTCTTATTGATGGTTTTGGAGAAAAAATTATTCGGTCAGACTACAAAGGGATAAAGTTAATTCAAAGAGAACGCTAAGATATTTCATTCTCTGCATAATTTCATGTGACATAAAATAAACAGGTGGAGAACTACGTTATATCAAAAAAATCTTTATTGCCTATGTTGAAAAAATACCATGAAATTGCTCCGACCGTGGAGTTTAAAACCGGTCCAAACAGCAAGCTTCTTCAATCGATTCTGAACTACAGTAAATCGTTGGAAGTCAAAAAAAACAAAAGAACTAAGGTTCTGATGCATTTAAACTAAAAAATCCTTAAGACCGTCACAAGATGGTCTTTTTTTATATTATCCATCTCCTAAACCGGGCCTCGAACAATTTTCTAGCCACATTTTAAAGGTTTTACAATTAAATAGAACTTATGTATATTTGTTAAATCCATTTTAAATCTTCTATTCTATTGGAGATAAAAGACTTTAGAATCGATGAATATGAATAATTGTTAGTATTGCATAATCTAGTGAAGTTAAGGTTAAACGGATGTGTGAATCGGTTAGTAGTTACAATAGCAAGTGGAGAAGAAATCCAAAGCCCTAGATTTTAACGTATTCACAAAAAAAACTTAAAACTATGAAAAAGTATGCCCTACAATTTTTAAAATGCATTGTTTTGATGACATACGCAGAAACAACCTTTCTTGCTCAGGATATTCATTTTTCCATGATGGACTATGCACCGTTAACCCTGAATCCAGCTCTTGCGGGTGCTAATTCTAAGATGCAGGGTATTATCAACTATCGCAATCAGTGGGGAAGTGTGGCTCTTCCTTTCAGAACAATTGCCGCATCTTTTGATGCGCGTTTGAATGAAGATAAACGAGAGAAAAATGGAATACTTGCTGCCGGCATTCATTTTTTTAGCGATCAAGCGGGTGATTTAAAACTTAACACGAACAATGTGAATTTAAATATTGCTTATCATTTAATAATCAAACGAAACAATACTTTCGGATTGGGATTACATGGAGCTTTTAGTCAGCGCTCAATAGCATTAAATAATGAAAGATGGTCGAATCAATACGATGGTACTGCTTACAATAATACCATAACTGGAGAAATAGTTACTAATTCAGAAGTTGCATTTTTTGATGTAGGAGCAGGGTTGCTATACACTTACAAAAGCGATAAAGGATATATGGGTCAAAATAAAGGGTGTAAAATAAATTCTGGACTCGCAGTATATCACGTAAATCAGCCTGGCATTGCCTTTATCAGTTCATCGAGCGAAAAATTAAATATGCGAATATCTGCATTTGCAAATGCATCGTTTAGTATTCCTAACACGATGACAGCAATTTTGCCTGGAATATATTACCAAAATCAAGGCGTGGCTAATGAACTTTTAGTTGGTTCAAGTTTTAAATTTAACATTCAGCAAGGCTCCCAGGTAACAGGTTTTAATAAGCCTTTGGCTCTTTCTCTTGGTTTGTATACCAGAGTTAAAGATGCGATGGTAGCCAAAGCTATTTTTGAATATGATCAATATTCGCTTGGATTTGCATATGACATAAATCTTTCCTCATTATCCCCAGCATCAAAAGGAAGAGGAGCTTTTGAATTATTTTTGCGCTTTAATATGAGTGCGGATCGTATGAGATCCTTAATTTAAATAGGTAAGTTCACATTGTTATTTAAAATCGAAATGAAAAAAAAGATCTTTACCGGTATATGTATAATTATATCATTTCTATCCCAATCACAAGCCAATGATTTTGTGACCAGGTGGAATTTAGCAACTGCTGGCTCAGGAAGTAACTCCATTACTTTTCTAACTTCCAATCCAAATGGTAGTATCAGCTACACGTGGCAAGAAATATCTCCAGGAACTGCGAGTGGTTCAGGTACTTTCGTTGCAGGGACTAATGTGAAT